>DASUVR010000325.1:0-3197 GCA_036378855.1 Gemmatimonadales bacterium
GAGGGCAGGGTGGCGCCAATCCGGCGAACCACCCGGGCCATGCGCGAGTCGCTTCGTGCCGGGGTCCGGAGCGGGGGAGAGATTTCCTCCAGCTCCTCATCCAGCGATTCATCGGGCAGCGCGGTGGCCAGCACCCGGCCCAGCGTCTGTCCCTGACAGGAGAAATGCATTCGCGCCGTGGCCCGGAGCATCTGCAGCTGGTCAGGAGTGAGCAGGTCCTGCCGCCGCACGAAGACACCACCGGGAACATCCACGAACGTGGGATCACTGGCCGAGAAAGCGGTGGAGGTGATCCGGTCGGCCAGGTCCTGGATGTAGCTCGGCGGATGGGTGTTCAGCACCACCACGTCGATCTTCATTCCCCGGCGCCGCCAGTAGTTGTGGGCCTGGAGCACCTGGCGCAAAGTCGGAAGTCCTTCCTCCGAATCGATGGTTGCCAGCAGGATGGGCCAGTCGCCGCTCACCCCAATGGCCCAGAGCAGTTGCTGCGAGCCGCGGTTCCTCCGAAGCTCCGACTGGGGCGCGCGGAGCGACGGGCTGCCGTAGAGCAGTATCGCCGCCAGCTCCTGAAAGACGGCGGCATCGCCCGGGGTGAGATTGAACTCCCTGAGCTCCACCTGGCTCGAGGTCCAGGCCAGGTCGAGCGCCCGTTGTGAGGAATGCGGATCGCGATAGCGGTCGGCCAGCTCGAAGGCCCGCTCCCGGCTGGTCGCCACCAATGTGGTAAAGCTTACCGAAGCCGATCGCCCCGGCCGAAGCCGCACAGTGGTGCGAAGAGCGAAGATCGGATCCAGTACCGAGCCGATGCTGCCGGAGAGCGGACCCTCCGCTGCCAACGCCCTTGGATTGCGAGTCGTGAGTCCCCGGCCGATGAATCTGGCCCGGTCGGTCTCGTAGCTTACCGGGCCGACTCGCTCCGGTCCCCCGTCGTCCACCACGTGCACGCACCAGAGCGGCTGCTCCTTGGACGAGCGGGCGCGACGGGTGGCGCTGATGGCGTTACACCAGTCGTGCCATTCGGTCTCCACGAAGAGATTGCCGAACGCCGGATGGGCCCGGTCGCTCTCCGGGGGCGCCAGCACGATCTCTCCGTAGCTCGTCAGCTGGATCTCCCGAGTCTCATCGCTGTGATTGGTGATGGTGATCCGCCGTATCTCTGCGGCGTCCTCGGGTACGACCGCGATCTCGGTGCTGGTCTCGATCGAGCCATCGATCCGGTGGAAGGTCACCCGGTCGGTCGCCAGCAGTGCCTGGTAGGTGTCCGCAGTCGCGCATACCGGCTGATGCGCGGCCGACCAGATGCGACCAGTGGAAAGATCCTTGAGATAGCAGAACTGGCCGGTGAAGTCGCGGGTGCCGTCTGATTGCCAGCGGCTCACCGCCAGCTCCTCATAGCGGCTGTACCCGGCCCCACAGTGGCTCACCATGATGGTATAGGGGACGTGACCCAGCAGCGCGATGTGGGGCTGAGCCGTGTCGGGCGTATCCAACTCCCGTACCGACGGACGCTCGGTATCGGCCTCGGGCATCGCCTCGTCCGGTCGCAGGTCCTGCGCTTCCTGCACTATCAGCCGGCGCGGGATTCGCTCGTGGAGCAGCAACTCGGCGGATCGGACGATGGGGTCGGCGTGAAACCGGCTCTGCCAGATGTTGTTGCTGAGCACGTTGGTCATGGCGATCAGGCTCATCCCGATGTGGTGGGCGAAGAAGGCGCCCACCAGGGCATAGCTCATCTCGGGATCGGGCCGGGTATAGTCCAACGATTCCCGAAAGCCGTACGGCCCCAGTGCGCCGAGCCGCTCCAGCTCACGCAGGTTGGCCAGGGCCCGCTGCGGATCGATCATCGCGGCCAGCAGCGAAGCATAGGGCGCCACCACCAGCTCCCGGCCCAAGCCACGCTTGAGTGCCAGGTCGGGCACGCCGAACGGGCGGTATTGATAGGTGTGGTGCCGGTCGCGCAGGTTGTAGGCGCTTTCGCTCACTCCCCACGGAACGCCGCGCTCTCCGCCATAAGCGACCTGCCGCACCAGCGCGCCCTTGGTCGTCTGCGCCAGCACCGTGCTGGGGAAGGAGCGCATCACCAGCATCGGCATCAGATACTCGAACATGCTCCCGCTCCACGACACCAGTGCCGCCTTGCCCGCGGCGTAGGTCAGGGTGCGGCCCAGCCGGAACCAGTGATCCACCGGCGCGTCGTTCTTCGCTACGGCGAGATAACTCGCGAGCCGAGCCTCGGAGGCGAGCAGGTCGTAGTAGGAGGGATCCGGGGTGTGAGTGTTGGCCGCCAGGCCGATGGTGAACAGCTTCCGCTGTTTGTCGAACAGAAGCCGGAAGTCCATTTCCATGGCGTAGCGATAGGCCCGTTCCGCGATCGCCTCGAGACGCCGGAGCACTTCGGCCTGACTCCCGCCTTCCGATTTCACCATCCACGCCGCCTGCGCTTCGATCAGCCGGAGACTCCACGAGGTCCACTCCGTCAGCGCCTCCGCCAGACCCGCCCCCAGTCCGGCCGAGTTGACCTCTTTCTCATACTGCCGGAGTGTGTCGCTGAGCCGGGCCAGCCTGGGGGTGGATGGCGTCTGCCGCCCGAACTGTGACACCAGCTTGAGCGCCGCCCGCAGCTGCTTTCCCGCGGAGTGATTGGGAATCAGCTGCTTGCGTCGCTCGTCGGCCAGCAGTAGCGCCACGTCCACGCCCCGGCCCACCCGTCCATTCAGGGGCTGCTCGATCAGCGCCAGGCACGCCTGCCTCAGCGCGATGAGATGGCCGGCCAGATTTCCGCTGTCCACGGTGGAGACGTAGGCCGGTTCCAGCACCCGGAGGTCGGTGAGGTCGTACCAGTTGTAGAAGTGGCCCTGCAAACGCCGCATCCGCTCCAACGTGCGAAACGCGAGCTCCAGACGGCGGGCCATATCGTCCAGAGTGATGAAGCCGAGGTCGTGGGCGCTGACGGTGGCCAGCAACTGGAGGCCGATGTTGGTGGGAGAAGTCCGCAGCGCCACCACCGGCTTGGGATCCTCCTGGAAATTGTCCGGGGCGAGCCAGTTGGTCTGCTCGCTGACGAAGCGGTCGAAGAAACGCCAGTGGAGCAGGGCGTACCGGTGCATCTGTCGCCGGCCATCTCCCGCCAGGCGCAGCTCCTTGGGCAGCGCCGGCGCCGCAAGGGCCTTCGCGATCAGGGGCGAGGCGATCCAGGC
>DASUVR010000326.1:0-2379 GCA_036378855.1 Gemmatimonadales bacterium
ATAGAAAAGGCCCGGGTTCTCGCCACCGTAGTTGGCGGTAAAGTGGTGTATCAACATCAGTAACGGCGGAGTAGCATCACAGCCGCTGGCCCGAGCCTCCGGCCGCGAGCTATCTTTCAGGGGTTCGCTGCCTCACCTAGATCCTCGAACCCCTTGTTCCATGGCCACACGCACCTCGGGCCGAACCAAAGGCTCTACCAAACTCGAAAAGTCCGAGCTCCTCGAGCTGTACCGGCTCATGCTGCTGGCCCGGCGGATCGATGACAAGGAGATCCAGCTCAAGCGGCAGAACAAGATCTTCTTTCAGATATCCGGGGCTGGGCACGAAGCCGTGCTTGCCGCCGCCTCCCGAGTATTTCGTCCCGCCTACGACTGGTTCTACACCTACTATAGAGATCGAGCCCTCTGCCTCGGCCTGGGCATGACCGCAACCGAGCAGCTGCTCTCCGCTGTGGGGGCGGCAGATGATCCCAACTCCGGTGGTCGGCAGATGCCGTCGCACTGGGGGCACAAGGAACTGAACATCGTCAGCGCCTCCAGCCCTACCGGCACGCAGTTCCTCCAGGCAGTCGGATGCGCGGAGGCATGGCTACGGTATTCCCGGATCGATGGAATTACCGACAAGCAGCAGCTGATCCGGGACGACGAGGTGGTGCTCTGCACCACCGGGGATGGCACCACCAGCGAGGGCGAGTTCTGGGAGGCGCTGAGCACCGCGACCAACCTCAAGCTTCCGGTCGTGTTCCTGGTGGAAGACAACGGCTACGCCATTTCGGTTCCGGTCGAGGTGAACACTCCCGGCGGCTCCATTTCCAAGCTGCTGACCGGCTTCCCTGGGCTGTTGATCCAGGAGGTGGATGGCTGCGATGTAATGGCATCACTGGACGTTCTGACCAAGGCCGCCGAGTACACTCGCGCCCGCAAGGGGCCTGCGCTGGTCCACGCACACGTGATCCGGCCCTATAGCCACTCCCTGTCGGACGACGAGGTGCACTATCGGCCGCCAGCCGAACGGCAGGCCGACGCAGAGCGCGATCCCTTATCCCGTTTCCCCAAGTATCTCCTGGCCCAGGGGCTGGTCACCCAGGACGAGCTCGACGCCATCGCGCGGCAGACGGAAGAGGAGGTGCAGCGTGCGGCAGAGGCTGCGCTGGCATCGCCTCAGCCCGGGCCCGACACGATTTACCAGTATGTGTACTCGCCTGACGTCGACCCGACGTCCGAGCAGTTCGATACCGAGGACGATCCCAAGTTCACCGGGGATCCCACCACCATGGTGGATCTGCTCAATATCTGCCTCCGGGACGAGATGTCCCGCGATCCACGAATCGTGATCTTCGGCGAGGACGTTGCCGACTGCAGCCGGGAAGCGCATCTCGGCGACGTTAAAGGCAAGGGCGGCGTGTTCAAGGTGACCTGGGGACTGCAACGGGCCTTCGGCAGCGAGCGGGTCTACAACTCACCTCTGGCCGAAGCCAACATCGTAGGGCGGGCGATCGGGTTGGCTACCCGGGGGCTCAAGCCGGTGGTCGAGATCCAGTTCTTCGACTACATCTGGCCCGCGTATATGCAGCTGCGCAACGAGCTCGCCCTGATGCGCTGGCGCTCGAACAACGCATTTGCCGCTCCGGTGGTGGTGCGGGTGACGTACGGCGGGTATCTCAAAGGTGGATCGGTGTACCACTCTCAGACCGGCGCGGCGGTCTTTACCGGCGTCCCCGGTCTCCGGGTCATCTGTCCCTCCACGTCGCTCGACGCCAACGGTCTGCTGCGTACCGCCATTCGGTGCGACGACCCGGTGATGTTTCTGGAGCACAAACACCTCTACCGTCAGACCTACAACAAGGCCCCCAATCCCGGCCCGAATTTCATGATTCCGTTCGGAAAGGCAAAAGTGGTTCGGCCCGGCAGCGACCTGACGGTGGTCACCTACGGCGCCGTCGTGCAGCGGACCTTGATGGCAGCCAAGGCTCTGGAGGATCAGCAGGGCCTGAGCGTAGAGGTGATCGACCTGCGGTCGCTCTCACCGGTGGACTGGGACACGATCTATGAGTCGGTTCGGAAGACCAACCGGGTGATTGTGGCCTATGAGGATTCGTTGAGTTGGGGCTACGGGGCCGAGATTGCCGCCCGGATCGCCGACGAAACGTTCGCCTTCCTGGATGCGCCGGTCAAACGAGTCGCGGCGACCGATACCTTCGTTGCCTATGCGCCAGAGCTGGAAGATGTGATTCTGCCGCAGGTGGAGAGCTTAAGGCGGGCAATGGAGGAGATCCTAACGTTCTAGGTGCCGCTCGAAGCGCACCTCAGCCCGAGTCCTTCGCTTGCCCGGGGCAGGCTTTGCGAGGGATCTACTCCGCGGGGTTCCAGGACCCGATG
>DASUVR010000327.1:0-3314 GCA_036378855.1 Gemmatimonadales bacterium
CATGTAGGTGGTACGGCGGTACGGCGGTACGGCGGAAGGCTTTCAGCCGACCTTTCTACCACCGTTCCGCTGTTGCGCCCTTCCGCCGGATTATCCAATCCGATACGCCCCGGTCAGGAATGGATTGGTGAGCCGTTCCACCCCTATAGTGGTATCGAGTCCGTGGCCACTGTGCACCACGGTCGAGTCGGCCAAGGAGAGAAACTCAGTCTGGATCGTGGCCATGAGCGTTGCGGCGTCGCCGCCCGGCAGGTCTGTCCTGCCTACCGATCCGTTGAAGAGCACGTCCCCCCCGAAGATCAGGCCATACCCCAGAAAACTGACGCTGCCGGGCGAATGCCCCGGCGTGAATCGCACCTCGAAGCGGTAATCGCCGATACGGAGGTTCTGTCCAGCCGTGAGCTCCGCATGGGGAGCCGGCGGGCGCTCCAGCTGCATTCCTACCCAGGACCCGTATTGAGGAAGCGAGTCGTACAGCGGCCGGTCCGCCCGATGCAGGTAAATCGGAGCGCCAGTGGCCTCGTGCACCGCCTTCACTCCCATGATATGGTCGATGTGGGCGTGGGTGAGCCAGATGGCGCGGAGCGACCAGCCCCGGCGGTTGAGCTCAGCCAGGAAACGGCTGGACTCCTCCCCAGGATCGATGATCACCGCGTCCCCGGCGGCAGCATCGGCCACGAGATAACAGTTCTGGGCGAACTGTCCATTCGGTATCGCCACCACCTCGGGACTAGACACTAACCTTCGCCTTCGGCAGCGCTCGAGTTTTCCGGTCGGCCAGATACTTCTCGACCGCAATGGCCGCCGTAGTGGCGTCTCCCACGGCGGTGGTGATCTGGCGGGTCAGCTGCGACCGCACATCTCCCGCCGCGAACAATCCCGGGATCGAGGTCATCATCCGCTCGTCCGTGATCAGGTAACCGCTGGGATCGTGCACCGCATGCTGTTTGACCAGCCCGGTGTTAGGCCGAAATCCGACGAAAATGAAGGCTCCGGCAGCGCTGAGGGATGACAGCGCTCCGGTCACGGTGTCCTGGAGCTGCACCGACTGTAGACCGGCCGGTGTGCCCTTGAACTCGAGCACCCGCTTATTCCAGATCACTTCGATCTTCGGGTTGGTGAACAGCCGTTCCTGCAAAATCTTCGAGGCCCGAAACTCGTCACGGCGGTGAACGACATAGACCTTCTGGGCGTAGCGGGTCAGGTAATCGGCTTCCTCGACGGCGGCGTCCCCGCCCCCGATCACAGCCAGGATCTCCCCCTTGAAAAATGCCCCATCGCACACGGCACAGTAGGAGACACCCCGCCCGGCGTATTCAACTTCGCCCGGCACCTCCAGCTTGGTGGGGGTGCCACCGGCAGTGAGAATGACCGCCGGCGCCTGATAGAGATGACCCAACCCGGTGGCGACATCGAAAGTGCCGTCGTCCAGTCGCACGATCGACTCCACCGTATCCTGCCGGATATCGGCTCCGAACTTGAGGGCGTGGGCCGTCATCAGATCGGCGAGCTGCCGGCCGAGGACGTGCTCGAATCCGGGATAGTCGTCGATCCATTCGGTGTTCAGCAGCTCCCCGCCGGGAACACCCCGCTCCAGGAGTACCGACCGAAGCAGCCCCCTCCCGGCGTACATGGCCGCACAGAGTCCCGCCGGGCCTCCCCCTACGATGATGACGTCCAGCTCTGCCTTGCCGGTCATACCAGCTCCAGGATGCACGCGAAACTCCCTATGGCTCCAAAATATAGAACGTCCGAGGGTTCCCGTGACCTAGCCCAGATGAAGCAGATTTACCGCGCCGTGACACCTGGAAACAGTGCCGACTAGGACGTCGACCGCAGTGCCCCGGGAGCCCGCCGCCTCCACCGCCGTATCGCCCGCGAGCACCTCTGCAACGTCGAACATGCCAACACCATAGACCCGGTGCTCGCAGACGAAGAGAACCGGGCCTGCAGTGGGGTGGGAGCGATCCAGTTTCCGGGTGACGGCTGCCAGCGCATCTGCCATCTCCCAGCTCCGGGGGGCTCGGATCACGGGACAAATGGCCGGCTCGATACAGTGGGTGGGGCAGATCCAGTCGGCATAGGAGACGTAGCGGGTCTGGTCGGGGGCAGTCACATCGTAGGGTGTGCCAGGTCCGGCCGGCACCGCCGTCGTGTGGACCGTCCGTCCGGGCCAGCGACGGCGAGCCTGGCGTACCAGCCACTCATACATCAGATGGGGCATGAGCGGCGACGGCACGATGGCATCGCCGCTGCCACTCTCCGGGATTGAGGCGGCCTCGGCCAGATACCGGTCGAAGAACTCACCCCAATCCTGGGTCACGAGGGTGACTCCCTCGGCAGGGCCAATCTCGCGGGCAACCTGGCACTGTGGATCGCGGTCCACGACCAGCAACCGGCGGAAGCGGGCCCGACCTCGTTCCGCGGCCCGCAGCAGTTGCCCCGTATAGAAGGTGCCATAGCAGCCTCCCCCCACGATGACGACATCGCGAAAGGCTGCGCTACTGGACCAGTCGTCCACCATCGACCACCAGGATTTCGCCGGTTACGTAGTCACCACCCTCGAGCAGATAGAGCAGTGCCGCTACCACGTCCGAGGGACTTCCCAGGCGGCGAAGCGGAGTCGAGCGCACCAGCCGTTCCCGCTCGTCGGCACTGTAGTTCTCCGGAACCAACACCGCCCCTGGAGCAATCGCGTTGACAGTGACTTCGGGGGCCAGGCTTCGCGCCAATACCTTGGTCAGCATGACGACTCCGGCTTTGCTGATGGAATGGGCCGCAAAGCCGGGCCAGGGTTCGAGGCCGGCCAGGTCGGCCAGGTTCACCACCTTGCCTCTGCTCTGCCGGAGTGCCGCGGCCGCTCCCCGGGTGCAGAAGAAAACCGACCGCAGGTTGAGGCCGAGGATCGCATCCCACAGCTCCGGGGTAGTCTCCTCCAGGCTCAAGTGCTGCATGACCGCGGCGGAGTTCACCAGCACGTCGAGGCCGCCCAGCCGGGCGGCGACCGTACGAGGCAGGGATTCGGCGGCATGGGCGTCGGTGAGGTCGGCCTGGAAACATGCGGCGCGTCCGCCGGCGGCTTCGATCTGCCCCGCCAGCTCGCGGGCGCCGGCCTCAGACTGATGGTAATGCAGGGCAACCGTCATACCCCGCTCGGCCAGCGCCTGCGCCATGGCGCGGCCCAACCGGCGTCCGGCGCCGGTCACCAGTGCCACCTTGCCCCGTAGCTCCATTAGTGAGGGCCGGAGCCCGGCGGTGCGATCGGTATGATTTGTCCGGTGACGGTTGACGACGGGCTGGCGAGGGCCAACACG
>DASUVR010000328.1:0-7506 GCA_036378855.1 Gemmatimonadales bacterium
AATGTAGGTGCCGCGGGCGATGTACTCCTTGAGCACGTCGTTCTGCACGGTGCCGGTCAGCCGGCTGCGAGAGATGCCATGCTCCTCCCCCACCACCACGTACATGGCCAGCAGAATGGCGGCCGTGGCGTTGATGGTCATGGACGTCGACACCCGATCCAGCGGGATGTCGCGGAACAGCTGCGCCAGATCTTCAACGGTGTCGATGGCCACGCCTACTCGCCCGACTTCCCCTTGAGCCATGGGATGATCGGAGTCGTAGCCCATTTGAGTCGGAAGATCGAACGCAGTGGAAAGCCCCATCTGGCCGGCGTCGAGCAGCTGGCGGAATCGACGGTTGGTTTCCTGCGCGGTCCCGAAGCCGGCATACTGGCGCATGGTCCAGAGCCGGCTGGTGTACATGCTGGGGTAGGGACCCCGGGTAAAGGGGAACTCGCCGGGTTGGCCCAGATCCCGGACCGGATCCCCGGTCCAGTCTCCCGGGCCGTAAACCGTCTTCACAAGGCTGGCTGAGAAACCGGGCCGCTCGCACGGGCGGCGGTGCGCCGGAGAGTGTCCGCCACGTAGCCGACGTCTTCGCGGGAGCCGATGACGAGCGGGGTGCGCTGATGCAGCCCGTCCGGCACGATATCCAGTATCCGGCGAACCCCATCCGTCGCGGAGCCTTCTGCCTGCTCGGCGATGAACGCCATGGGACTGGCCTCATACAACAGTCGCAGCTTGCCCTTCACGTTCTTACTGTCCGCCGGGTACAGGAAAATTCCTCCGCTGATCAGGTTGCGATGGAAGTCGCCGACCAGAGATCCGATGTAGCGGCTGTTCTTGGGGCTCACTCCGTCATCCAGGTCGCCTTTGAGCCCTCGAACCGCGGTCTGCATCGCTTTATCCCAGCGATGGAAGTTGCTCTCGTTCACACTGTAATAACGGCCCACCCGGGGGGTGATGATCCGGGGATGGGAGAGGAGGAACTCGCCGATCGTGGGATCGAGGGTAAACCCGTGAGCGCCCTGCCCGGTGGTATACACCAGCATGGTGCTGGAGCCGTACATCACGTATCCCGCGGCCACCTGCTTACAGCCCGGCTGGAGTACGTCGCCGGCGGTGCCGCGTCCATGGATGCTGATCCGGCGATAGATGCTGAAGATGGTGCCTACGGCTGAATTCACGTCGATGTTGGAGGAGCCGTCGAGCGGGTCGAAGAGGACCGCGTACTTCCCCGCCGCGTACTCGGGCGGCACTGGGATGATGTCATCGTCTTCCTCGGATCCCATGGCGCAGACCCGGCCGGTGTGCTTCAGGCAGTTTTTGATGGTCTCATTGGCAAACACGTCCAGCTTCTGCTGTTCCTCGCCCTGGACGTTCTGGTTTCCAGCCGCGCCCAGAATGTTCACCAGGCCGGCCCGCCGAATGGCCGCTGCGATGATCTTGCTTGCGAGGGCGATGTCATAGAGCAGGTTGGAAAGCTCGCCGGTTGCTTCTGGATACCGGTCCTCCTGGTCCAGAATGAACCGCTCGATTGTGGTGACGGATGTCTGCAAGCGCCCTCCTCGACTGTGTTACTGAACGCTGTAGGTGACTCGGCGGCCGCGGGACTCAACCGTCATCTCTCGCCCGTCGGTGGTGATGCTAACGGTCCCGTCCTGATCGGTGCGCCAGACGGCGATTCCATGGCGCCGCAGCCGGTCCAGCGTGGCCGGCGAAGGATGCCCGTAGTTGTTTCTGCCGACGGAGATCACTGCGGCCTGGGGACGCAATGAGTCCAGCCATTCATCTCCGGTACTGCCGCGGCTTCCGTGATGACCCACCTTCAGCAGGTCCACCCGGCGGGTACGACTCCGCATCTCGCGCTCAGCCGGAAACCCGGCGTCTCCGGCGAAGATAGCCTGGAAGTCGCCGTACTCTACCAGCAGCACCAACGAATCTTCATTCAGATCTTCACCCCAGTGAGTCCAGAGATGATCCGGATGGAGAATACGGAAGCTCACGCTGTCGAGCGTGAAATGCTCTCCGCGGGCGCCGACATGCCAGGGAATTGCCTCACTCGCGAGCTCGTTGAGGAAGGCGTAATACAAAGGGTCTGCTACCGGTTCGCCAGGCTCGACCACAACCCCGGTGCGGTACCGCTCCAGGACGCTGATAACGCCTCCTAGATGGTCGGCATGGGCGTGGGAAACAAACGCCAGCGAAAGCTCACCGACTCCATGGCGAGCAAGGAACGGCACCATCACGCGGCGGCCAGCATCGCTCTGGTCCGTCTTTGGCCCGCCGTCAATCAGGACCCAGTGACCGGCCGGGGTCCGAAGCAGTGCACCATCGCCCTGGCCAACGTCAAGAAAATGTAACGCGAGTTTGGAACCGGTGTCAGCCGAACCGGGAGCTAGGCTCGTCAGCAACGCCAGCCAGAGGGCACCCAGGCCGGACCAGCTCCAGCGGCGGATTGCCTCAGCCAGGGTATTGCGGCGTCGGGTAGCCCACAGGGTAACCATCAGCGCGCCGAGCCAGGGCCAAGCGGACCGCAGCTCAGCTGCCTCGACGATATGGCCGCCCGGGACTGCTGCCCCAGCTCGAGCCAGCAGCTCGAGGCCGTGTAGACCCAGGCCTGCGCCTCCAGCCAGCGCACCCGCCACAGCTGGCCACAAAGGGAAGATCAAGAGGCTGGCGAAAACGCCAGGGATGGTGAAGGCGGCCAGCGGAATGGCAACAAAGTTCAGTACAATCCCGACGAGCGCCACGGCGCCCAGGGCAGCCGCGGTGAGCGGAGCAGTGGCGATGGTAGCCCCGATCGAGGAGCCCAGCATCCGCCACCAGACGTTGTTTCCCAGGGCCTGGTCGGTCCAGCGAGTGACCGTGGAGGCGCCCCAAAGCGCCGCCACCGATAACCATCCGCCGAGATCCAATATCGACCAGGGGTCGACCAGCAGGACGCAGAGGCAGGTGGCAGAGAGAAGCGCGTTGGGCTCCACTCGTCGCTGTCGCACGCGGCTGAGCGCCAAGAGTACCGCCAAAGCGGCGGCCCTGGTGGCAGGTGCGGGCCAGCCGAGGAAAGCGACGTAGGTCAGGCTGATGATTGCCGCCAGGACCAGTGCTCGGCTCCGGCTCAAGCGCACCATTGTGGCCAGCAGGAAGACCCAGCCGGTGATGACGCCGACATGGAATCCGGAAATGGACAGGAGGTGAACCAGTCCCGACTGGGCGAAGCGATCCTGCAGATCTCGGTCGATGCCACCCCGCCGGCCGACAACCAAGGCGTCTACCAACGGCGCGCGGGTGCCATAGAGAGACTGGGTGGCCCCGCTGATCCAGGTCCGGATGTACCATGGTGCGCTGCCCGAACGGCCCGCGGATGAGACCGATTTCACCACGAGAGTACCGCCGGGGCGAGTCGCCGGACCCGGCCGCGGGATCCATCTGCCCCGGATCAGCGCGCTCGCTCCGGCTGAGAACGGGTGCCCGGACGGCCAGCGCGCAGCTATGGATCCACGACAGTCCATATGCAGTGGCTGTCCCTGCACCAGACCGCCGGAGCGGTCGGCCGGCTCGAGCAACTGCACAGTCAGACCGAGCTCTCCGGGAGAGAGTCGGGCCGCACAACTACTCCTTTCCCGGATCCAGGCGATTCGGCCACTCAGGCTCCCTAGCAGGAAAGCGAGCCCGAGTGTCGTGATCACGGGGCGTCTGGCCGCCAGGATCAACGCGACAGCAAGTGCAACAGCGCAATAGGGATTCAAAAAACGCAAAAGGCCGGTCACTAGACCGGCCCCGTATGCGACAGTGAGCAAGATAGGCGCCCGCGCTTTCACCCGGGGCCCAGAGTCAGCCTGGCCCCGCGCCTCCCTGATTCCCGCAGCGAGGCGCGACCGAAATCTTCCGCAGTCCTTCCATGACCACGACCTCTATGGCTGCCCGGCTCTGCTCCTTTTCCAGAGCTACCTCGGTGACGACGGAGCCTTCTCGGCGAGATACGTACCGGGGCGGGATTCGATTGAGAGCGAAGGTGAGCACATCCTCCCTGCACAGATCGCACCCGCAGAATGCTGGGAAATGGGGCCGTAAGGTCTGGTACGCGGCGGTGACGTGATCTTCCACCAGATTCTTGATCACAGAACCGCCAACGCCGACGGAACCGCTCGGCCGCTGGAGACCACTGAGCCGGTGAAAGTAGATCCGGTGGTTCCAGTGAGGCGCACCTGGTGGTAAGACCTGAGGGCACTGACCGGCAGATCGAGGAGAACCAGATGATTGCCCCGGGTTCGAGCCAACATGAGATTGCCCCGCTTTGCCGGCCGCTCCACCAGAGCCTCATGGACGCTTCCGAGGCGCGCCATGTTCTTCTGCCGGGCTCGGGCTCGTACGACTTCCACCAGCCGGTCCAGCCGCTCTGACGCGACCTCATCAGGCACGTGATCCCGGAGGCGAACTGCCGGGGTTCCCTCCCGCACCGAGTACTTGAAGGTGTAGGCGTCGTCGAAATCGGCTGCACTCACGAGACTCAGGGTTTGTTCGAAATCGGATTCGGTTTCTCCCGGGAATCCGACGATGATATCGGTGGAGAAGGTGATCCCGGGCAGGGCCCGACGGAGGTCGTTGACCACCTCGAGATATCGCTCCCGGGTGTAGCGCCGAAGCATTCGCCTGAGCACTGCATTCGAGCCGCTCTGGACCGGCAGGTGAACGTGCTCGCACACCGCGGGCGTTGTGGCCATTGCATCGATGACCCGCGGTGTGAAGTCCGTGGGGTATGGACTGGTAAACCGCAGGCGGCGCAAACCGCTAATTGCCCCGGCCGCACGGAGCAGATCGGCGAAATCGTGCTCACCGTCGTGATAGCTGTTGACTGTTTGGCCGAGAAGCGTGACCTCGGTGGTTCCCTGCTCTACCAGCTCCGCAACTTCCCGGACGACCTCGGCCAGACGGCGGCTTCGTTCCGGGCCCCGCGTGTAAGGGACGATACAGAAAGTGCACCGGTAGTCGCAGCCCCGTTGTACCGTGACGAATGCGGTCGGTGCGTTTTGCCGCACAGCCGGAACGTCCTCATAGTGTTCCCAGGAACGAAACTCGGTGTCGGAGGATCGATGACCCTGCCGTGCCCGGCTGAGCAGCTCCGGAAGATTGCGATAGGCGTCCGGACCCACCACGAGATCAACTCGGGGCACCTTGGCCAGCAGGGCCGGTCCCAGTCTCTGGGCCATGCAGCCCACCACACCCAATAGACTTCCTTCCCGCTTGTACCGCTGCAGCTCTCCCATACGCCCGATAACACGCTGTTCGGCGTTGTCTCGGACCGCGCAGGTGTTCACCAGCATGACGTCGGCCTCAGCCGGGCTCTCGGTGCTGACATACCCGTCACGCTGCAGAACTCCGAGCATCAGCTCGGAGTCGGCCACGTTCATCTGGCAGCCGTAGGTCTCGATGTACACCCGTTTCATAATGGGAAAGTATAGCACTATGGGCGGACGGAGATTCCCAGCGTCAGGATGAAACCGTGTTCGGAGTGCACGCCCTCCGACCTCCAGACGTGTTCGACAGCCAGGTCCACTCCACCGCGCTGCTGCGCGAACCGCATTCCGCTTCCAATGGAAACGGCGTACTCATGCGGCTCGGTCCCCGGCTCCAGAGGAAAGGGCAATCGGGCGTAGCGGCCACCAAAACGAAGCGGTCGGCGATAGGGACGCTGCACGTCCGGGGTATACTCGCCTCCCAGAGCCAGCTCGAAAGTGTTGTTTGCCCCTACGCCACCTTGCGCAGCCAGATCACTGTTTGCACCCGACCAGGTGCGGAGAATGGTTTGAGTGGCCACGCCGAATTTGGGCGCCGGCTGCCATCGAATACCCAGCCCGAAGGTGTAGGGCAGGTCCACGATAGCCACCTGGGTCGAATCACGATCGACGCTGACGTGCCCATCGGAGCGGACCAGGGCCGCTACGGCAAACCGAGGCCCCATCTGCCGAATGGCCCCACCGCTGATCCCGAATCCAGCAAAGGAAATTTCTGCTTTCTGAACACTCGACAAATAGATCGGATCGTTGAACGACCGTCGGGACTCTATCCGATTGGAACCCGTGATTACATGGACACCCGCACCCAGCAGCCAGCGGTCGTGGATCCGGTAGGCCCCCGCCGCGCGCAGATCACTGAGACCACCGCGGGATGTGAAGGTGTCGGTCACCCCCACCGGACCCCCCCGGAGGTCCAGCGTGCCTGAGCTGACGATGCTGAAATCCCGATCGGTATACCCCGAATAACTGAACCCCAGCGCAGTTCCGGTCTGCCGTACCGGACCCACAATCATCAGCAGAGGAAATCTGGTGTCACGCGTGGATGCGGTTCCGGCAGGATTCTCTACAGTGCGGTAAGCCCCGCTCGCCGTGAAGATGGCGGTCAGAGCCGTTACGCCTGCCAGTGCTGCCGGATTCAAGCTCGATTCCGAATCGAAAAGTCCAAATGCCCCGCCTGAGGCGATGACGCGGGCATTCAGCCCGCGGCCCGGGAATCCAAGACCTCGCACCCCGAATTGGGATGACTGGGCCCCTGCCATGCCGGGCACGATTACCAACAAGCCAAGCAGCCAGGCGGAGCGCATCAGGGATTCTCGAAGGGAAACGAGCGCAAATAACTGACCCGGAGACGTGGCCGGACGGCGGGATCAGCCGCCCGACTGGAGTAGAACACGGGACGGGAAAAGCTGGCGGCCTCGAGCTCCGGAGTGAGCGAGAGCACCAGCCCGGCGGGACGAGACTCGCCGATCCATACGAGCTGCAGCAGCTGCACCATCTCCAGCTCCTCTGTGGCTGACGAGCCGACCGGAATGGTGTCAAGAGCTACGCCGAATCTGGACTCGACCGGGGACTTGGCGCCGAGGTCACTAAGAATTCCGCGGGCCACGAGTCGAACGGGATCCGTCACCAACCCGGTGAGCGGGGCAACCGGCGTCAATTCCAGCGTCGCGCGGATCACCGTCGCCGAGTCCCGGATCCGGGAGGGCAGTTCAAAGCGGATGAGGGAGCGGGCCGAGGGATTACCACCCACCGTAAGCACCGTGGTGTCGACTGCCTCAGGCACGGCGGGCAGGGATGTGTTGAAGGTTGCGGTGAGCGGGAAGGTTCTAAGTCTGGCTGCGCCGGTGTCGGGGACGGCGACGGTCGCATAGGTCAAGAAAACGCCTCCATTCCCCGCCGCAGACGCGCCCAGCCGAACACCGGTAAAGGTTGGAGAATCGAGTCGGACCCCGAGGGAAAGAACGCCGCTGTCAGCCGGGGTCAGAGCAATCCGCGAGAGATCGCTGCCCTGCACGACCGCGCGGAGTACTCCCGTCTTGACGGAGTCCGGGATCGGCACGGTCAGCACCAGGTTCTCCGGTACGAACGCAGGGTCGAGCTGGGCGTAGGTGGTAGTGGAATCGATGAAAGGCGGGAGCCGGTAGAGCAGGAGCTGAAGTCCAGTGGCCATGCTGTCCCGGGCCAGCACGGTAAAACCGAAGGCCACGGAGTCTACCACGTAGCTCCGCAA
>DASUVR010000329.1:0-5127 GCA_036378855.1 Gemmatimonadales bacterium
GTCACCGCGCCGTCGTCCTGTTCCAGATTCAACGCCACCGTTCCACCCTGTGGCGTGTACTTGATCGCGTTGGTCACCATGTTGAGCAGCATCTCCCGGATCCGGTGCCGGTCCACCGCCAGCCGGACCGGAGTCTCGGGCATGCTGTGCACCGCGCTCACCCCCGCCTGCTCCCCCAGCATGCCCGCGGTCTCCGCCACATCCGCCACCACCTCCCGGAGATCGCTTTCCTCCACCGCCAAGGGTGCCCGACCTTCATCCGCCCGCGCCAGCGTCAGCAGGTTCTCCACCATCTCGGTCATCTGATTGATCTGGGCCAGCGTCTCGTCCAGCGACTGCAGCATTTCCGGCGGCGTGCCAGGATGGATCAGCGCCCGCTCTACCCCGGCCCTCAGCACCATCAATGGCGTCTTGAGCTCGTGGCTGGCGTCGGCGGTGAAGCGATGCAGGCTGGAGAAGCTGCGCTCCAGCCGGGCCAGCATCCCATTCACCGTCGCGGCCAGCCGGGAGATCTCGTCGCCGCTGAGCGGTACCGCCAGCCGCCGGTGCAGACTGGTGCCGTCGGAGATGGCGTCCACCTCGTCCATGATGCCCTGCACCGGCCTCAGGCTGGTGCCGGCCAGCCAGTTGCCCACCAGAATGGCGCCCACCAGAATCACCGGAGCGATCAGCAGCATCGAGCGAAGCAGATCAGACGGTCCAAAGGAGGCCTGCCGGGTGGGCGTGGCCACCAGGAGCCCGCCGATGGCGGGGCCTGCGTTGTCGATCGGCGTCACCAGATACTGCATGCTGCCCACTGGCGGGCCCACGTTGATCACACCGGAGTGGCGGCGGAGAGGCAGGGTATCGAGCGGCGCGGTCAGGCTCTCCAGAGCCGGCGCGCTGAGTCCCCGGGTGATATCGGAGAGCGCCAGAAGTTGGCCGGCGGTGTCGGCCACGATCAGATAGTCGCGCGCGGCCTCGAGGTAGGCGCTGATCCCGGGGTCCAGGGTGGGATTGAGATTGGACGTGGTCACGATCCGGCCCAGCACCTTGAACGACTGGGCCAACCAGCGTTGGGCCAGATCCGCTTCGAGGGTGAGGCGCTGATCCAGCTCCCGCACGCTGGCCTGCCGCCGCTCGAGGTAGAGCGCGGTTCCGAATGCCAGCACCGTCACCGCGAGCGCCACCGTGTACCAGAAGGTGAGTCGCAGGCGGATAGTCGCCATGTCAGGCCTTTACGACGTACCCGACGCCGCGGACGGTGTGCACCAGCTTCTGGGCGTGTCCGGTGTCCACCTTCTTGCGCAGCCGGTTGATCACCACGTCCACGATGTTGGTGCCGGGATCGAAGTGATAGTCCCAGGCATACTCGGTAATCAGCGTCCGGGACATCACCCTGCCGGCGTGCCGCATGAGATACTCCAGCACCGTGTATTCCTTGGGGGTGAGCTCGATCCGCTCTCCGCCCCGCCTGACCTCCCGGGTTTCACCGTCCAGCTCCAGATCGCCCACCTTCAGCACCGGAGAGCGAATCTCCTTGGGACGGCGGCCCAGCGCCTCGACCCGGGCCAGCAGCTCCTCGAAGGCAAACGGCTTGGTCACATAGTCGTCGGCTCCGGAGCGGAGCGCCTGCACCTTGAAGTCCACTGCGTCCTGCGCGGTCAGCACCAGCACCGGCGTGGTGTTTCCCCGGTCGCGCAGGGTGCGCAGCACTTCCAGGCCGTTCATCTCCGGCAGCCGAAGGTCCAGCACGATGAGATCGTATCGCCCGCCCGATGCGAGTCGCAGCCCTTCCATCCCGTCGTCCACCAGATCGGCGTGATAGCGCTGCTCCTCCAGACCGCGCTTGACGTACTGCCCCACGGTGCGGTCGTCCTCCACCACCAGGATCTTCATGAATGGACCGGGAGAAACACCCGGAACGTCGAGCCCCGGCCGGGCTGGCTCTCGACTTCGATCCGGCCCCGGTGGTCTTCCACGATGCCGTAGCAAATAGAGAGTCCCAGGCCGGTGCCGCGCCCCGGGGGCTTGGTGGTGTAGAACGGCTCGAAGATCTTGGACTGGTCTGCCCGGGCAATGCCCACACCATTGTCCTCGATCTCCGCCACCACCTCATCCGATTGATTGAGATTGCGTCCGGTCCGCACCGTGAGCTTTCCCCGGCCCTCGGGCACGGCGTCCACCGCGTTCAGCATCAGGGCCATGAACACCTGGGTGAGCTGCTCCGCGTTTCCGGTGATGGGAGGAATCGAGCCGTCCAGCTCCCGGACCAGCGTGAGCCGCTTGAACTTCCGATGGTGTTTCAGCAAGAAGAGGGTTTCCTCCAGAACGTCATTCAGCGTTACCCTCGCCTTGGCCTTTCCCTTGGGCCGGCTGAAGTCGAGCAGGCCGTCCACGATTCGGGTGCAGCGGTCGACTTCCTTGTCGATGATCTGCAGATACTCATCCACCCTGGTGCGCTCGGCGGGTCTGAGGGCATCCAGCCGCCCGCCGATCGCGGCGACGCAGGCGCTGATGGTGGCCAGCGGATTGTTGATCTCGTGCATGACGCCGGCGGCCAGCTGGCCGATGGCCGCCAGCTTTTCGCTCTGCATGATCTGCCCCTGGATCCGGCGCGACTCGGTCACGTCTTCGCCGATGGTGATCACGTGGCTGATCTCGTCGCCGTCGAGTCGCATCGGGATCTTGCTCAGCCGGAAGGACCGCAGCTCGCCCCCGAGGGTGACGTCGAGCTCGTCCTGCAGGATCTCGCCGGTCTGGAACACCCGGTCGAAGTCGGCCCGGAGCATCTCCGGAGGCTGGCGGGTGAGCACCTCGAATACCTGCCGGCCCACCACCTCGTCCCGCCTCAGGCCGGGGGCGCCGATCTCCCGCTGCCGGTTCCAGATCTTGATCCGGTAATCCCGGTCGATCACGTAGAGTCCCACCGGCAGCGTATCGATCACCAGGCTGATGAAGCGTCGCTGTTCCTCGATCTCGCGGGATTGCGCCGCAACCTCGATGGCGAGATCGGCCGACAGCGCCAGGGAAGCGAGGTAGGGCGCCAACAGGTCGGCGATGATCACCAGGATCTCGCGCTGTTCCGGATCCTGCTCCGGGACCACTTCGAGCAGTCCCATCAGCGCCTCTTCGTGCTCCAGCGAGAGCCGTACTCCCGAGCCGTCGCTGGGAATGGCCTGTACCGACTCGATCGCCACCGGCTCCCTCTCGCCCAGCGGTGCGCTCACCGAGCGGAATCCACTGGTTTGGATATCGCGGAACCACAGCATCACCCGGTCGGCCTGCAGCCCGGTCCGGAGCAATTCCGCAACGGCCGCCAGCGCCTCACCCGCTTCTCCGCCGGACTTGAGCAGCTTGGCCGCCTGGCCCACCAGCGCCATTCCGTCGGAGGTCTTCAATGGCTGCCCCGACGGCCGGGAGTGGCCACCGCCACACTCAGGATTCGCCAGTCGTCGTCGATCCGGCGAAGCACGATGTGCTCCACCCAGTCCCCCTCGATCGCTGTTGGACCCGACGGCGTGACCCGCCGGGTGGTCAGCCAGGCCGCGGCGAGATCTCCGTCCTGCCTCAGATCGGTGCGGACCACCCGGACATCGAAGTTTCTCGGCTCTACCCCGCGGAGCCACCGCTCCATGCTCTGCAGCGCGGCGTCGATAGAGACCGCCTGATGGTAGCTCGCCGGCGCGCCCGGACCGATCGGGCCCGCGTAGCTGCCATCCTGCCAGAAGAGCGAGCGCACGCCGCTCCAGTCCCGGGCTGAGAGACGCCGGGCGTAGCGGCTGAGCAGATGTTGAATGGTGTCCTCGTCCCGGCGAGAGCCGGTGGGGGTGCGATCCTCGATCCGGCACCCCAGCAGCAGGAGGCCGATCCAGAGCGCCGCGATCTGTGGGGCCCTTACGCGGATCGTCGGTGGGCCTCCAGCTGCGCGAGCAGCTCCTGGTTCTGCCGGCGAGTGCCGGGCGTGTCCTCGGCAAAGGACCACTGCACGATGCCGTCAGGCCCGATCAACACGTAGGCCCGGTTGGAGAAGAACTTCTCTTCCAGCAGCGTGCCGTACAGCCGGCTGACCTCCCGCTTGAAGTCGCTCAGCAGGTCAACCGTGATGTGCTCCTTCGCCTTGAATTCCTTGAGCGTGGGGATCGAGTCTACGCTGATGGGCAACACCACCGTGTTGGCATCGCGGAAGCGGCTGTAGTCTTCGGTGAAGGAGCACATCTCCTGGGTGCAGACGGATGTGAACGCGAGGGGAAAGAACGCGAGCAGCACGTTCCGTCCCCGGAGCTTCGACAGCGTCACGTCCACGCCCGCCGTCGATGGCAGCGTGAAATCAGGTGCGGGAGTGCCCGGCGGCGGGAGCGAAGCCATGGGTTACCGCATCGCCTTTTCGCGGCCCCGCGCCTTCTCGAACCGCTGCGCTACGTCGGTCCAGTTCACCACATTCCACCATGCCGTCACGTAATCCGGCCGGCGGTTCTGGTACTTCAGGTAATAGGCATGCTCCCAGACATCGCACCCCAGCACCGGAGTCTTTCCGCTCATCAGGGGCGTGTCCTGGTTGGGCGTGCTCTCGATGCTGAGCTTCCCGCTTCGGTCCGCTACCAGCCAGCCCCAGCCGCTGCCGAACCGGCCGGTACACGCCTTGGCAAACTGCTCCTTGAACTGGCTGAATCCGCCGAAGCTGCTGTTGATCGCGTCGGCCAGCTCGCCATTGGGCTCCTTGGCTCCGCCCGGCGCCATCATCTCCCAGAACATCGTATGATTGGCGTGGCCTCCGCCGTTGTTGCGGACGGGAGCCTTGATCGCCTCGGGCAGCCGGTCAACTCCGGCGAGCAGCTCCTCCAGCGACTTCTTCTGCAGGTCGGGATGGGCCTCGAGTGCCGCATTCAGGTTGTTGACATAGGTTGCGTGATGCTTGTCGTGATGCAGCCGCATCGTCTGTTCGTCGATATGCGGCTCCAGCGCCTTGTAGTCGTACGGTAGAGGGGGAAGGGTGAACGCCATGACCAACTCCTCGCGCTGAAGACATCTCACATTCCAGATTCATTCTGGCTCAACGCGAAATATCATCCCCTGCGGTAGAGGGGTCAACGAGACATTATGAGCATCCGGCGCTGGTGATGTTCCGGAGGGGCGCGTTAGCACGAG
>DASUVR010000330.1:0-2549 GCA_036378855.1 Gemmatimonadales bacterium
CCGCCATGTTGGTGGCGATCGTAATGGAGCTCTTCTGTCCCGCGTTGGCGACGATCTCGGCCTCGCGCTGGTGGTACTTGGCGTTCAGCACCTCGTGCTTGAGTCCACGGCGTTTGAGCTGCCGGGAAAGCGTCTCCGACACGTCGACGTTCACAGTGCCGATCAGAATGGGCCAGCCCAGTCCATGCAGCCGCTCGACCTCATCCATGATGGCGTTGTGCTTTTCCTTACGGGTCTTGTAAATCCGGTCAGCCTGGTCGATCCGCTTGATCGGCCGGTGGGTGGGAATGACGCTCACCTCCAGGCCGTAGATCGAGTAAAACTCGGTCTCCTCCGTCTCCGCCGTGCCGGTCATGCCCGCCAGCTTGTCGTACATCCGGAAATAGTTCTGAATGGTGATGGTGGCGAAGGTCTGGGTTTCACCCTTCACCTGGACCCCCTCCTTGGCCTCCACCGCCTGATGGAGTCCATCGGACCACCGCCGGCCGGTCATGACTCGCCCGGTGAACTCATCCACGATCATCACCTGGCCGTCCTGGACCAGGTAATCGACCTCCTTCTCGTAAAGCACGTGCGCCTGAAGCAGCTTATGGATGATGTGAAGCTTCTCACTCTTGATGGCGTAGTCGGACTCGACCTGGCGGCGGCGCTCGATTCGATCGTGAGGCGACAGCTCCGGGTCTTTGTCGATCTGGTGGATCTCCTCCGAGATGTCAGGCACCAGAAACAGGCCCGGATCGTTGGGCGACATGGCCTCAGCGCCACGATCGGTGAGGTGCACCGAGTGTCCCTTCTCATCCAGAACGAAGTACAGCGTTTCCTCGAGATCGCGCATCCGTTGCTGCTTCATCGGCAGCTTCCGATCGGCGATGGCGTCCAGCTCCATCCGCTGGACCATCTGCTTGATTCCGGTCTCGTTCAGCATTTTGAGCAGCCGCTTGTTCTTCGGCATGCCCAGCTGGCCCTGATACAGCTTCAGGGCGGCATCGTTCCTGGTCTTGGGATCCTCCAGCAATCGCTCGGCCTCGGCGAGCAGTGTGTTCACCACTCCCGTCTGCTTGCGGACCAGCTCCGCCACCTGGCGGCTGAATTGGGCATACTTCTCGTCTGTTTCATTCCCCACCGGCCCGGAAATGATGAGCGGAGTCCGGGCCTCGTCGATCAGGATCGAGTCCACCTCGTCGATAATGGCGTATGCGTGCTCTCGCTGCACTCGCTGGTCCAGTGAGAAGACCATATTATCGCGCAGGTAGTCGAAGCCGAACTCGTTGTTGGTACCGTAGGTGATGTCGGCCAGATAAGCCGCGCGTCGTTCCGGCGTCGAGGGCTCGGTATCATCCAGACAGCCGACCGTCAGGCCGAGGTACGTGAAGACGTGACCCATCCACTGGGAGTCGCGCCGGGCGAGATAGTTGTTGACGGTTACCAGGTGGGCGCCCTTCCCGGCGAGCGCGTTCAAGTACAGCGGGAGCGTTGCCACCAGGGTCTTGCCCTCACCGGTTGCCATTTCGGCGATTTTGCCCTGGTGGAGCACCACTCCCCCGATGAGCTGCACATCGTAGGGAACCATGTCCCATATCAGCTCGTGTCCGGTGACCTGGACCGGGGTCCCCATCAGCCGGCGGCAGGCTTCCCGCACTGTGGCGAATGCCTCCGGCAGAATCTCGTCCAGACCAGCGGCTAGTTCCTTCTTATACTGCCGCTCCAACTCATGGAACCGGCCCTCGAGCCGGTCCCGTTCGACCGGGTCGGCGCAGCCATGCTTGGCGTCTCTCACCTGGTCGAGCTCGGCCTTGAGCGCGCCGGTGCGCTCGTCCAGCCGCTCGCGAAAGCGCGCGGTCTGAGCCTTCAGCTCGTCTTCACTGAGGTCCTTGAGCCGTTCTTCCTGGGCGTGGATCTGATCCACGATGGGCTGGATGCGCTTCCGCTCTCGGTCGAATCGAGAACCGAAGACCGCGGTCATGAGAGGCTTGATCATTCTGCCTCCAAATATAACTGGTGTCGTGCGATGTACTCCGCGACCGCATCGGGCACCCAATAGCGGATCGACAAGCCCCGGCTCACCCGTCGGCGAATTTCAGTAGCGGAGATGTCCACCGCGGGAACTCGAATGACCTGGGAGATCAGCGGGTTGGCCGGCACCGCAGAGCCCGGTCGGGCAAAGACGACCACCCGGGCCAGCTGGGGAAGCCGCTCGGCCTGGTGCCATAAGGACAGCTCTGCCGCCGCATCAGCCCCCAGCAAGAGCACCAGCGCGGTTCTGGGGTGACGCCGGCTGAGATCGTCCAGGGTATCGATGGTATAGGAGGGCGCCGGGCGGGCCAGCTCGCTTCGCTCCAGACCGAAATTGGGATACCCGGTAAGCGCGAGCGATAGCATTGCGGTACGGTGCTCGGGAGAGCTCCGGTGCTGCCCTCGCTTGAACGGTTGTTCCCGGGCCGGAACAAATTGGAGACTCTCCAAACCCAGCGTCTCCGAGGCAACCTGCCCTACAATCAAATGTCCGTGATGTACGGGATCGAACGACCCGCCGAAAACACCGATCATCC
>DASUVR010000331.1:0-8081 GCA_036378855.1 Gemmatimonadales bacterium
CTCGACCTCGCGGCCCTTGTAGACCCGGTTTCCCGAGCGGTTCTTGGCCGGATTCAGAAAGCGAAACTGGCTCTCCCAATAGCGCAGGACGTGCGGCTTGAGCTCGGTAAGAGCGCACACCTCCCCAATCGAGTAGAACTCCTGGACCGGACGCGCGACGGTTGTGGTTGTCATCTCCACTGCTCCGACTTGAGTTCCCGTGCCATGAGCTCGTCAATGCCCTGGCGAGCCGGCTTTCCACTGAACAGAACTTCACCGACTGTCTCGATGATGGGTAGCTCCACCCCGGCCCGGGCGCCCAGCGCGGCTCCCGCCCTGGAAGTGTTGGCGCCTTCGGCGACGGAGCGGTGCTGGGACCGGTATTCGTCGAACGTTTGTCCCTGCGCCAGGGCAATGCCCAGCGCCCGATTCCGGCTGAGACTTCCGGTAGCGGTCAGAATAAGGTCACCCATACCGGCCAAACCCGCAAAGGTCAGCGGGCTGGCCCCCATGGCTACGCCCAGTCGCGTGATCTCGGCCAGGCCTCGGGTGATCAGTGCGGCCCGTGGGTTATGTCCCATGCCCAAACCCTCCAGGATTCCGGCCGCGATCGCAATGACGTTTTTCAGTGCTCCCGCCAGCTCGACCCCGAGGACATCGTCATGGGAGTACACCCGGAAGGTCGGAGTAGCAAAAATGCGCTGCGCTGCCTGCGCCGTGGCCTCCGAGCGGGACGCAGCTACGACCAGAGTTGGCTGCCCCTGACAAACCTCGCTCGCAAAACTGGGTCCTGACAGGGCGGCAAACCGCACCTCTGACAGACATTCCTGAACTACGGCAGACATCAACGCGAGCGTGTCGGTCTCGATCCCCTTGGTGGCACTCACCACCAGAGTATCTGGCTTGATCACCCCGCGTAGCGGTCCCAGGACGCTTCGCACGGCGTGACTCGGAGCGGCTGACACGATCACCGGAACATCGGCGGCCGCTTCCCTAGGGTCGCCGTAGGCGCGGAGCCCCGGATGCAGGGGAACGTCTGGCAAGAAGACCGAGTTCTGGTGCTCTCGATTGATCGCCCGAACCACTTCAGGTTCGTACGCCCAGATCCGAACCGTGTCTCCCTTCAGAGCCAGAAGGTTGGCGAGCGTCGTGCCCCAACTGCCGGCCCCGAGTACAGCGACCAGGGTCATGGCCTCGGAGCGCTCGCCGTCCGCCGCCCGAAACGGTTCTCGGTCCCTTTGAGCAGCCGCTCGATGTTCCGCCGATGCAGCACGATCACTCCGACGGCGATCAACACGTCAATCCAGAGCAGCTGGGGGATGTCTGGAGGCTCCAGCAGGTACACTGCTACCGGCAGGACCGCGGCAGCAGCGATGCTGGCCAGCGAGACATACCCGGTGAGCATGACAACGATGCCCCACACCGCAGCCGCGACACCCAGTGCCAGAGGAGTGAGTGCCAGCATCACTCCAGCCGCGGTGGCTACCCCCTTTCCGCCCTTGAAGCCCACGAATACCGAGAACACGTGCCCGATTATCGCGGCGACACCGCAGGCCAGCGCGTAGATCTCGGAAGTGGACACCCGGGGAGCGAAGACCAGAACCGGAATTGCCCCCTTTGCGATATCAAAGAGCGCGACCGGGACGGCATACTTCCACCCCAGCACCCGGTAGAGATTCGTGGCCCCGAGATTTCCGCTGCCGTGCTGACGCAGGTCGATTTTGGCAAAGGTGCGACTGACGAGGTGGCTGGTGGGAATCGCGCCAACGAGGTACGACGCCACCATCCAACCAGCCGGGGCGACGCTCATCGCTTGGACCCGCGGCGAGTGAACTTGAGGCGCAGCGGTGAACCGGAGAAGGGCCAGGCTTCCCGAAAGCCGTGCACCAGGTAACGCTGGTACGACTCGGGCACCTCCTCCGGGCGATTGCTGACTATGGCCAGAGTGGGTGGTGCGGTGGCGATCTGAGAAGCGTAGAGCAGCTTGACCTCCTCCCCCGGCTTCTGCGGCGGCGCATTACGCTCGATTAGGTCGGCCAGAACCTTATTGACTTCCGCCGTAGGAACTCGTAGTTGACGGCCTTCGGCCACTTCGATGATCAGATCGAGTACCTTGCGGATCCGCTGGCCGGTGAGCGCCGAGACATAGAGGAACGGGACGTACCGGAGAAACGGGGCCTTGGCAATCAGCGCTTCCTGTCCCTGTCGTGCGGTGTTGGCGGTCTTTTCCTCGATCAAATCCCACTTGTTCACCAGCACGATCAGTCCGGCGCCCTGCTCCCAAGCCAATGTGGCGATGCGTAGATCCTGGTTGTGCATCCCCACCGTCGCGTCCACCACCAGGACGCAGACATGAGCCCGTTCAATTGCACGCTCGGTTCTGAGAGTGGAATAGAATTCCAGGTCATCTTCCACTTTAGCGCGACGGCGTAAGCCTGCGGTGTCTATGAAGTTCAGGATTCTACCCTTGTAGCGCAAGACGCTGTCGATGGCGTCTCTGGTGGTGCCGGCCTGGGGAGCGACCAAATGCCGCTCTTCCCCGAGCAGTCGATTCGCAACCGACGATTTTCCTGCATTGGGCCGTCCCACCACCGCGACGTTGATGGTCTCTTCCGATTCGGCCGGGTCATAGGGCGGCAGCCGCTCGACTACTTCGTCCAGCAGGTCGCCGCTGCCCTTCCCCACTGCCGCACTGATCCCCTGGGGCTCTCCAAATCCCAGCGAGTAGAAGCCGTACTGCTCGGTACTGTGCTCCAGATTGTCCAGCTTGTTCACCACCAGAATCACGGGACGTCCTGCTTTGCGGAGACGGTCGGCTATCGCCCGGTCCACCGGATTGATCCCTTCTCGCCCGTCTACTACGAAGAGGATTACGTCGGCTTCATTCAGAGCAAACTCCACCTGGCGTCCAATGGCGCGATCCATGGAGTCCTGGGAGCCGGGTACCAGGCCGCCGGTGTCCACCAGCCAGAATCGGCGTCCCTGCCACTCCGCATCGCCGAAGTGGCGGTCCCGGGTCGTGCCCGGCTCCTCGGATACGATCGCCGGGCGCCCACCCAGGATCCGATTGAATAGGGTGGATTTGCCCACATTGGGACGCCCCACGATTGCCACCGTCGGTTTGCTCATGCCGCAACCGGCTCCAGCAAGGCATCAGCGAAATCACGGGATGGGCGAATCTCCACTGGACTGGTCGCCTGGAGCAATTCGAGGCTGAGACTGTCTATGAACAGCCCGTCGTCGTTGATCGACTCGCCTGGAATGAGGACCAGGTCCAGATCTCTGCGCCCGAGGAGAGCCTGCTGCACCGCGCTTCCCGGCAGTAGGCCGGCGGTTGTTACGCTTGGTCCGAACAGTGTGTTTGTCACCGGGATGAGATCAAAGCGGGCCAAGGTAAGCCGGGCCAGTGGCTCCAGAACCATCGGCATCAAGGGGGCCATCGCGGTGCCGGTCACCACCCCCACGCTCTTCCCCGCCCACTCATCCCGCCGGATACCCGACTGCGCGATCCGCTGCTGCAGCCAGCGCACCGACCCGACTCCATTTTCTACTTGCTCGAATCCATCGTAGATGTCGGCTGGCGGGAGCGACTCGCCCGCGCGCAGATAAAGCTCGTCCGCGCCCAACGCCCAGGTAACCCCGCGCTCCATCCTTGCCCGTTCGGCCCACTGCTCCACGACGCGGATGGCAGCTCGGCACTCGTCAGCCGAGGGCTCCCGGACCAGGTGGTGCTTCGAGTGCTCCGTCAGGCCGACCGGAACCACGGAACAATTCAGGACTGACGGGCCGAAGTTGTAGAGGTCCTGCAGTGTCTCCTGCAGAACGGCGCCATCGTTGACCCCGGGCGACATCACTACCTGGGTGTGGAACTCGATACCGTGCGCGGCAAACTCGCTCAGCTGAGGAAGGATCTCCGGAGCGGTGGGGTTTCGCAGGAGATATCGCCGTACTACCGGGTCGGTGGCGTGTACCGAGACGTAGAGCGGAGAGAGCCGGTAATCGATGATGCGCTGCACATCATGCGGCTTCAGATTGGTCAGGGTCGCGAAATTCCCATAGCGGAAGGAGAGCCGATAATCATCATCTCTGATGTACAGCACGTCCCGGAGTCCATCGGGCAGGCCATCCACGAAGCAGAAGTCACACCGATTGGCGCAGCGGCGGATGCGGGGGGGCTCCAATGCCACGCCCAGTGGCTCATTCAGAGGCCGTTCGATCTCGAATTCGATTTCTTCCCCGTCCGGTTGGCGGACGTGAAGCACAAACTCTTCTTCCGCCGTCAGAAACTCCCAGTCCAGGAAGTCGTCCAGCTCACGCCCGTTGACCGAGAGAAGCTCGCTGCCCTCCCGCAGGCCCAGCTCGGCGCCGATTGACTCGGGCTGCACTCCAGTGACACGTATCATCGCACCAAGATCTCTCCCGAAAGGGCTAAATTCAACCTCAGGTCTCAGGCTCAAAGTGCTTGTCTGCCAAAGCGAACGTGCTGTCGTCGGGGTGGCGGCTAACGGATCACTCGAGGAGGGGGCATGAAGATCAGACTGAAGCCGCTCAAGCAGCAAGTCATGGTGATCACCGGGGCCACCAGCGGTATTGGATTGGCCACGGCCAAGCGGGCTGCCGAGCGAGGGGCTCGGGTGATCCTGTGCTCTCGGAATGAGTCTGGGCTGCAGGAATCCGTAGCCCGGATCGAGGAGAGTGGAGGCATCGCCCGGGGCGTGGTTGCCGATGTCTCGAATCCGGAAGATGTCGAGCGGCTCGCCGCGTCCGCCATAGAGCACTTCGGCTCGCTCAACACCTGGGTCAACAACGCCGGAGTCTCGTTCTACGGCCGATTGATGGAAGTTGCGCTAGAAGACATGCGCCAGCTGTTCGAGGTGAACTTCTGGGGAATGGTGCATGGAACACGAGCCGCCGTCCCGCGACTCAAGGCAACCGGAGGTGCCCTGATCAATATCGGCAGCGTCGTCTCCGATCGCGCGATCCCCTTACAGGGTGCTTACTCCGCCTCCAAGCACGCCGTCAAGGGATTTACCGATGCTTTGAGGATGGAGCTCGAGGAGGAAGGCGCTCCCATCTCGGTGACGCTCATCAAGCCGTCAGCCATCGACACCCCCTACTTCCAGCACGCAAAGAACTACATGGAGGTGCAGCCCAAGCCTCCGGCTCCCGTCTATGCGCCGGAAGTAGTGGCCAACGCCGTTCTGCGCGCCGCCGAGCATCCCATTCGTGATATCACCATTGGAGGAGGCGGCCGGGTGCTCACTGCACTGGGAGCGGCACTCCCTCGATTGACCGATTATTACATGGAACGGGCCATGTTCGAGGCTCAACGGAGCGATGCACCGTCAGAGCAAACCGCCGGGAATCTGTACCACTCTGCTGGGGAGGAGGGTGTGGAGCGGGGCAGCTACAGCGGCCACGTCATGCGATCCAGCATTTATACCCAGACTGCCCTCTCGCCGGGGCGCGCACTGCTGGCAGCCGGGGTTGGCCTGGCGGTCTTTGCCGGAATCCGCTCCCTCGCGAACTCCGGCAAAGACTGACGCTACTGAATGTGGATGAACTTGCTCTGAGAGGGCACGCCGTTCCGGTTGAGAACGAACAGCTGATAGTACCCGGGCGGGGCCAGGTTGGGGTTCAGCGGAGCGGTAACCTCGATCCCGGTAGCCGAGCGTGTGAAGTTCAGCGTATTCGCCCGCTGACCCGCATCAAACGCGTGGGTTACGGTGCCCAGACGAATCCAGCGAACCTCAGTGATCTGCGAGGCGTTGGGCGTGGCCACGCTGAACGTCTGGTTGTAACTGACCGTGCCCGGCGCTGATGAGATGTTTGGACGCGCGCCCTTGAAGAGATACGGCGGCGAGAAGATTTCGTGATTCCGCTCCGGCGGAACCTCCACCGGTCCGGCCATGGCATCACCGCTCGCTCCGTGCAAGACCGTGCCGTCCGGCAGGAGCAGTGACACCGAGTGATAAACTCGCATCCTGCTCGCCGCGGCAAGCGTGGTCCACTGACCAGTCTTGGGGTTCCACAGGTCAGCCGCCTTGACCGCATCCGCCTCATTGATGTCCACGAAGCCGCCGCCGCGAGTGCCGCCGGTGATCAGAATGGTGCCGTCCGGCAGGATCGTGGAGTTGAGGTGCCGCCGCGGCGCTGACATGGAGCCGGCGCTCTGCCACTGAGGCGAAGGCTGATTCAGATCGATGATCTCGGCGGTTGCCGTTGGCGTTGCGGCCTTCGGATCGGGAGTCGGCCACTTCACGTCCCCGCCTCCACCCGCGTAGAAGATCTTACCGGGCTCCCACATGGCCGAGGTGCCGTAGTCGCGGTTGAAGCGGTAGATATGCAGCGGTCCCTCGCTCCAGGCCCCTCGGCCAGCCGCCCCGGTAGCATCGACATCGAACCACTTCGATCGGATTCGCTCGCCCGCGTAGAAAATGCGACCATTGCCGTTAGGAGCGACGTAGTTTCGGGGGTAATACGGGATGATCGTGTCACCGGCTCCTGGTAGCTCCACCCACTGGTTGTTCTCCCAAATCTCCGGCGTTGTCACCACGAGATTGGACTGATCCCGGCCGGCCATCGTCAGCATGCGTCCATCAGGAAGGACGGTGAGTGTGGGATACCAGCGGCCGTGGTGCATGTCGGGCCCCTTCCGCAGGAAGGCCCCGTCGGCACTGAAGAAATAGGTGGTGGGAATACCCCGGTCGTCCATCATGTGCCCACCCGACAGCATCAGAGTCCCATCGGGCATCAGCGTGTGACCGGCACAGAACAGCATGTCGGTTACGTGAATCGGAGCCAGACCGCTGGGAGGACCGCTCGCCGGATCCCACACCCGGGGCATTCCCATCGTGTCGGAGACATCGCGCTTGCCCCAGGCGAAGATTTTTCCGCTGGGAAGCAGGTTCATATGCAGCGGCACGATATCCCAGTTGACAACCGGTCCCCAGCTTCCAGTCGTAGCCTTGGAAGACAGCGGCGTCACCTCCACCGGCGAGGAGCTGACGTTCACTGACCCGGCTGTGAACGCCAGAGTGTGCGTTCCGGTGCCGCGAAGCCCCAGGTCTCCAAAGGCCGCCACGCCATTTCCGTCGGTCGTCACCTGGGTATCGCCTTCCAGAGTCCCACCCGAGCTGGAGGTGGCAGTCACCTGCACGCCCGGCGCGGGAATGCCGGCACCATCCCGGACCTGCACTACAGGCTGCACCGCCGGATCGAACACCTCTCCATCGAGCGCGGACACTGGAGGATTGGTCGTGATCACGATGCTGCCCGGTGCGCCGGGCTCCACCGCAGTAGACGTAAAGGTGATGGGTGATCCGTCGAGACTGGCCGTTGCGGTGGTGCCCTGCGGTCCTAACTCGGTGCCCAGGATTCGGGTAACCGATGCCTGTCCGTTCGAGCCGCTTTGGGTCACTGCGCTGGAGACGCTTCCACCGCCCTGAGCTGCCCATGTCACCTGCACGTCGGGAACCGGGTTCCCGTTGTCATCGGTGACCAGCACCACGAGGGGACTGGGAAGAGGCTGCCCCACAACGCCGTTCTGGCCGTTGCCACTCACCATTTCGATCGTCGTGGGAGTTGTTGGGGGAACGCTATCGCCGCCGCATCGCAGCGAGCCGGCAGCCACCAGCGTGGCTATCGTCCACAGACGGACCTTCCGAATTCGACTGATCATCACCATAGCTTGGATCCACTCCAGGGGTCCTAGGCCGCCCAAATGGGATAGCGTGAAACCGGGCGTAGATGCAGGTACCGGGCCCGATTTTGGGCTCGATCCGTAGGTCTAAGTTCATCAAATGGTGCCGGTTACGCGACCGGCCTGGACCCGCCGTTGCACCGACGCCACGGAAGGCTAACTGCGGCACGGCACCCAATGCCAGTCCAGAACGGCGCAAGCATAGCTCCGACTACCGGAGCTAAGCTAATGGCATGGATATGAAGAGGGGCTGAAACGGAGATGAAGCCACCAGAGCGGGCGACCGGACTCGAACCGGCGACGTCCAGCTTGGGAAGCTGGCATTCTACCAACTGAATTACGCCCGCGAAGCGCCGTCGCGCGGTAGCTCGATCGCACGCGCCGACCTGCGAAATATCAC
>DASUVR010000332.1:0-22095 GCA_036378855.1 Gemmatimonadales bacterium
GAAGCCCGAGGCGGAGGACACCACTATCCGGGCCTACGCCCCTGGTGGCGTGCGCGATAGCTCGATCGTTTCCGACAGCTCCGTGCAGAAGGGTGATTCGACCACGGTTGCCACTGCCACCCCGGCCCCGGAGCGATCTGATAGCGAGAGCTCCTCGGTAGCGGACACGGTTGCGAGCGCGCTGGAGACCAACGCGGAGTCGACGAGTACCAGCACACCAGACACGAGTCGCGACAGCAGCGTCGATACCACGCCACCTGCGAGGGACTCGGACCTCGCGCGAACCGCTGATACCGCCGGTACGAGCGATACGACCGACCGAGCCACGGACACCACTGGCTCTGTCACTGAGCCGGTGATCCCCTCAGTGAGTGCCAGCAATGCTTCCAGCGCCGCCAGCCGCACGCTTCCGGTCGGGACCGAGATTCACGCGGCGCTCGATGACTCGATCACCTCTCGCCGGGACACGGTAGGCGCCCAGGTTGACGGCCACGTGATGGAGAACGTGGTTGGGTCTGATGGCCGCACCTTGATCGCGGCCGGGACTCCGGTGCGTTTTACTGTCACGCAGATCCGCCCGTCCCGGTCAAAGAGCTCTCAAGGCCGGCTGGCTTTACGGGCTGAAGGGATCTCCTTCAGTGACCAGCTGCGCTCGGTCAAGGCAGAGGTCAAGCCGGTCTCCCGTGAGCTGCGCGGCCGGGGTGTGACCGGAAGCGAGGCTGCCAAAGTAGGTGGCGGGGCCGCGGCCGGTGCCGTGATCGGTGGTGTGGTGGGCAACACCAAAGGCGCTGTCATCGGCGGTGTCGCAGGAGCAGCGGCGGGGGCCGTGGTAGCATCGCAGACGGCAACCCGGGACGTGGTGGTAAAGGCGAAGACGCCGGTGGTACTCGTGCTTACGGCGCCGTTGGTGGCGCCGTAGGGTTCAGCTTCGGTTAGAAGAAAGAGTTTTCAAGCGGGTCGAGGGGCGGAGCTCTCGACCCGTTGCTTTTCCCGCTTGACCCGGATTGCGCCCGGCTCCGGCTCGATGGTCTCGCCTCGGCGCTCCCGAGCCCAGGTCTCGGTAAACTCCGCCCCAAAGAGGACGATCAACGAGGAGTAATAGATCCAGAGCAGCAGCACGGCGAGAGAGCCTGCGGCTCCATACGCCTGCCCCGGATTGCTCTGTCCCAGATACAGCCCGATCAGGTACTTGCCCACTACGAAGAGGATGGCGGTAACCAGAGCGCCGACCCAAACGCTGCGCCAGGAGATTTTGGCGTCGGGCAGGATTTTGAACATCGCGGCAAAAAGGAGAGTGATTGCCCCCAGCGAGATCAGGAGGTTCAAGGCCTGAAGCACCGGCTCGGATAGTCCGGAAGGCAGAAACGATTGGAGGCGGTCGCCCATGCCCGACAGGGCCGTGCTGATCACCAGAGACACCAGCAGCATGAATGCCACCACAAGAATGATCCCCAGCGAGAACACCCTCTTGCTGAGAAACGCCTTGATGCCGCCCTGGTCCGGATCGGGCTCGACGTCCCAGGTGCGGTTCAGGCTCTTCTGGAACTGCCCAAAGGCACCGGTGGCACCGAAGATCAGTCCGGCAATGCCGAGGATGGTAGGCAGGATCCCACTGCCATGCGGCTTCTGGTCGGCCTTCTCGATAATGGTTCGAACCTGCTCGCCGGCGGTTGGTCCCATGAGATTCTGCATCTGGGATTCCAGCCCACCGCGCACGTCATTGGCATTCATGACCGCGCCGACAATCAGCAACAACAGGACCAGCACTGCCGGCAGCGAGAAGATTGTGTAGTAGGAGAGGGCCGCCGCGGAGTCCATACAGTCGTCGGCGATGAAGTCGCTGACGCTCTTCTTGAACAGACCGACGATCCCGGTACGCGCATTCGCCATCGTATTCACCGTTAGGTTGAGCTCGGACTGACCTCCACATATGGGTGGAACATGGGAACGGTGGGCACTGAGGTAAGTGACGGGGGTCACCTGGCTTAACGGAAGCGGCGACCGTCCTTCATGACCATCATTATGCGGCGCAGAGCGCCAATGTCCTGGGTGGGGCTGCCCTTGACCGCAACGAGGTCGGCCAACAATCCCGGCGCGATCCGGCCTCGATCGCTGAGATGAAAGATCTTGGCGTTGCCGCTAGTTGCCGCCCGTGCAGCATCGAGTGGAGTCATGCCACCCGCTATCATTGCTTCGAGCTCCCGGACGTTGTCTCCGTGGCTGAATACTCCCACATCGCCGCCAAAGCAGATGGTAACGCCTTCGTCGAGCGCCGCGCGGAAGCTGGCCCGCTTGTCGACCACGGACTTGGGCACTGGTTGTGAGCCGCGTTTCCAGCCCTCGAAGTACTGCGCGTACGCCTCCGATGCCGCGAGCGTGGGACAGAGCGCAACGCCCCGCCGGTGCATCAGCCGAAAGACCTCACGGGTGCCTTCGTCTCCGTGCTCGATCGTCTCGACCCCCGCCATTACCGCGCGGCGCATTCCTTCTTCGGTCGTGGCGTGGGCCGCCACTGGTCTCCCACTCCCCTGAGCCGTCTCCACCAGAGTCTTGAGCTCACTCTCAGTGAAAGTGGGACGAGCCTCACCCCCAGGGCCCCAGCGATAGTCCGCATAGACCTTGATCCAGTCGGCGCCATGTCCGATTTGACTGCGAACTACTCGTGCGATCTCCTCCGGACCAGTTGCCTCCTGGGCTCCCTGTCCCGGATCGAAGGAGTAGTCCGCGCGCCTCGGACCATAGCTCCCTGTCGCTACTATCGCCCGGGTGACCGTGATCAGCCGTGGGCCAGGCACGATCCCCTGATCGATCGAACGTTTGAGCTGCACGTCGTAGTCGAAAACCCCCTCGGTGCCGAGGTCTCGCTCAGTGGTTATTCCAGCGAGCAGAGTTGCTCGCGCGCTGGCCACCGCTCGGGCCATCCTGAGACCGGCGGGCTCCTTTAGGACCTGGTCATCCCAGGTGGCTTCATCATAGGGATGCAGAAACAGGTGGGAGTGTCCTTCGATCAGCCCCGGAATGAGAGTTGTGCCCGGCAGCTCCATCCGCTCCACGTTGTCCGGCACCGGCACACTGGCGGCCGGACCAACCGATCGGATCCGATTTTTCTGCACGAGCACCACCCAACCGGTGCGCGGGCTTTGCGACACTCCGTCCCACACGGCATCGGGCACCAGAAGCAGCGGTGCTGCGAGGCTGTCCGGCCGATTCTGGGCCCTGACGGTTCCAGTGAAGAGCGCCAATACAATGGAGATGGACGCCGGGAAACCACACAGTGGAATTCTCATAGGTTGCGGCTGGTGGCAGGAGGACCAAAGAGTCGGCCATCCCAGACCACGTCGAAGGAGGGACTTACTCGAATGCGGGCTGCATCCGGATGAGCCGGATTGATTACGAAGTTTCGCTCCACTGGCTGTCCCGGAATCGAGGGGACCACGAGGACAGCGCTGCGCCCGGCTGCATGCCACTGATCTCCGTATGCCCGCGCGCTGGCAGATTCCTCCCAATCCCAACCAGACACCGCGCCAGGATCAAACACCTCGAGCGGCAAGTCGTCCGGAATCTCGATGGCGGCAGCGTGATGCGCTCCAGGCAACTGAGTGCGGCCCGCGTGTACCAGCTTCTCGAGTAGAGCGGTCGCGTAGTGCTCCGAGGCATAGATGAGCACGCGGCCCGGTGAATTCCACCGCGCTCCTTCGAGGGCGGCCCCACTTCCATCGTAGACCGGATAGCGGCGCTTGGCCAGACGAAAGACCGTTGGCAAGGGATGACTCCGGCGTCACACCGGGAGACTGTGCTCCAGCTTCCAGAGCAGGTTTTCTACCCGGCGGGTACCCAGATCGGTGGCGGCGAGATCGATCGGAGCCTGATTTTCCAGCTGGGGATGGGGCGCGGTGAGAAAGCGCTGGGCTTCCTCGGGTGATTCCCAGACCTGTTCGGCCAGAGTGGCCAGTCGCGCAATACGCTCGAGCCGTTCGCTCTCGGCGGGCCTCAACCGCCCTTCTTCTTCCCTGCGCTGCAACGTGGATCTTGGCACCACGATCTGCTGAACGCGGGTCTTCTGCCGCTGGGGAAAGTGGCGGACGACATACTTCAGGGCGGCAAAGGGAAGACCCCGACCCACGGCGCGCTCGAGATCGGCAACCGAAGCCACGTCCTCCCTGAGTACCTTGGACCCACCAAGGTTCTGAGCGACTTTCAGCACATCTGGATAGCTGGCCATTTGGACACTCCGGCTGACCATTTGAGAAGAAATTAATCCCAAATGGGCGGTTGCGCCAGCCCCCTGAATACAGCCTAACCTATCTCGTAACAGAATAGCGAGTTAACCGCCCAAGCCGCTATATTTGTCCCATGCCACTGAGTTCCTTTCACCCGGTAGTCGCCCGCTGGTTCCAGCAGAAGTTCGGTGAGCCCACGGCGCCCCAGCGCCAGGGCTGGGACGCCATACGTGCGGGCCGGGACACCCTGATCTCCGCGCCAACCGGCTCGGGCAAAACCCTGGCGGCGTTTCTCTACTCGCTGGATCAGCTCTTCCGAGAAGGGTTGGAGGCTCCGCTGCCCGACGAGATCCGGGTGGTCTATGTCTCACCGCTCAAGGCACTCAGCGCCGACATTCATCTGAATCTGGCCGAGCCCCGCCGAGAAATCCGCCGTCTGGCGGAGGAGTCCGGCCTGGAGGCGCCTCGGATAACCGCGGCCATCAGGTCGGGTGATACCCCGGCCGCTGAGCGTGCGGCCATGCTGCGGAAACCGCCCCACATCCTGGTGACCACCCCCGAGTCGCTCTATCTGCTCCTGACTGCCCGGCGAAGCAGAGAGATGCTGCGAACGGTCAGGACCGTCATCGTGGACGAGATCCATGCGGTGGTCGAGTCCCGAAGGGGAGCCCACTTGGCCCTGACCCTCGAGCGGCTCAGCCATGTGGCCTCACAGCCGGTTCAACGAATCGGATTGTCCGCCACGGTCAAGCCGATCGAGGAAGTAGGCCGCTGGCTCACGCCGGCAACCCCTCCGGTTCTGGTCAACACCGGACATCGGCGGACCACGGATCTGGCGCTCGAGCTGACCGGTTCGCCCCTGGAGGCAGTGATCTCGGGAGACGCCTGGAACGAGATCTACGACCGCCTTACCGAGCTGATCAAGGCGCACAAAACCACGATCGTCTTCGTCAACACCCGACGCCTTGCCGAGCGAGTATCCCGTCATCTGGCCGAGCGGCTGGGCGAAGCCGCGGTGACCGCCCATCATGGCAGTCTGTCGAAGGAGACCAGGCTGGACGCGGAGCAGCGGCTCAAGGCCGGACAGCTTCAGGCGCTGGTGGCAACCGCGTCGCTGGAGCTCGGGATCGACATCGGCCACGTTGATCTGGTTTGCCAACTGGGCACTCCACGCCGCATTTCGACCTTTCTCCAGCGGGTGGGTCGCTCGGGGCACACGGTGCACGGCACTCCGAAGGGTCGGCTCTTTCCCCTCACCCGCGATGAGCTGGTCGAGGGTGTCGCCATCATCCAATCGGTGAACCGGGGAGAGCTGGACCGGATCGTCATTCGGGACAAGCCGCTGGATGTGCTGGCGCAGCACATCGTGGCCGAGACCGCCAGCGAGGATTGGGTGGAGGATGAGCTCTTCGATCTCTGTCGCCGAGCCTATCCCTATCGCAACCTGCAGCGCCCCGAGTTCGATGAGGTCGTGCGCATGTTAGCCCAGGGTTTTGCCACCCGGCGTGGGCGCCGGGCTGCTCTGGTTCACCACGACGCTATCAACAGCAGGATCAGAGGGCGTCGCGGCGCCCGCATGCTCGCCATCACCTCCGGTGGTGCCATACCGGACAACGCAGACTATCGGGTCATTCTCGAGCCGGAGAACACCTTTGTAGGCACTGTGAACGAAGACTTTGCAGTCGAGAGTCTTCAGGGCGACATCTTCCAGCTGGGCAACACGTCCTGGCGCATTCTCCGAGTGTCGCAGGGCACGGTCCGGGTGGAGGATGCGCACGGACAGCCGCCCAGCATTCCGTTCTGGCTGGGGGAATCACCGGCCCGGAGCGATGAGCTGTCGGCCGCGGTGTCGGAATTGAGGGTGGAAGTGGAGAAGCGGCTGGATAACCGGATCGAGGCGGAGGCATGGGTCACGGCCCTGCTGAACGGGCCGGAATCGGCTGTGGCCGCGTATCAGCTCGTCGAGTACCTGGCTGAGTCGAAGCGTTTGCTGGGAAGCCTGCCCACCCAGCAAACCATCGTTGCGGAGCGGTTCTTCGACGAAGCCGGCGGGATGCAACTGGTGATCCACGCTCCGTTCGGAAGCCGGGTCAATCGCGCCTGGGGGTTGGCTCTTCGGAAGCGCTTCTGCCGGCAGTTCAACTTCGAGCTGCAGGCTGCGGCCACTGAGGATGCGCTGCTTCTCTCGCTCGGACCGCAGCATTCCTTTCCGCTGGAGAGTGTCTTCCGATTCCTCAATCCGGAAACGGTGGAGGAGATTCTGGTTCAGGCCCTTCTGGACGCGCCGATGTTCGGCACGCATTGGCGCTGGAACGCCAACATCGCGCTGGCGATTCCCAGAAGCCGTGGAGGCCGAAAGAATCCGCCCCAGATCCAGCGCATGCAAGCGGAAGATCTTCTGGCCGCGGCCTTCCCGGATGCCGCCGCTTGTCTGGAAAACATTCCCGGCGACCGGCAGATCCCGGAGCATCCGCTGGTTAAACAGACTATCGATGACTGCGTACATGAGGTCATGGACCTCGACCGTTTGACCGGCCTCCTGCGACGGATCCACGCCGGTGAGATCCGACTTGTCGCCCGCGATCTTCCCGAACCTTCCCCGCTGGCGCACGAGATCTTGAACGCCAGACCGTACGCCTTCCTCGATGATGCCCCGTTGGAGGAGCGCCGCACGCAGGCGGTCTACACCAGACGCGCCTTCGAGCCCTCCTCGGCCGACGACCTTGGTGCGCTGGACCCGGCGGCGATCGAACAGGTGCGGGATGAAGCATGGCCGGAGGTGGAGAATGCGGACGAGCTGCACGATGCGTTGCTCACCTCCGGCTTTCTGACCGAAGTCGAGGGCATCTCTGGTCGCACCGAACAGACCTGGGGGCCATTCTTCCGCGAGTTGGTAGAATCGGGCAGGGCCGACCGCGTCGCGCTGGGATCGGGCAGCGCCCTCTGGATAGCGATGGAAAGGCTGCCTGAGATTCGAGCGGTGATTGACCGCTCCGGCCAGGGTTCGAGCGCCAGCCGCGAAGCGGCGGTGCGGGAACTGATTCGGGGGCGGATGGGCATCGTGGGTCCGGTGACCGCGTCGCAGTTGGCTGCCTCGCTCGAGATCGATGAGACCGATGCCGACATTGCGCTTGCCGCTCTCGAAGCCGAAGGTGTCATTCTCCGGGGCCACTTTAGCCAGGGGTCAGCGCAGCTGGAGTGGTGCGACCGCCGGCTGCTTTCCAGAATCCATCGCTATACGCTGAATCGTCTGCGAGCGGAGATCGAGCCGGTCAGTGCGGCCGATTTCATGCGCTTCCTTTTTGCCTGGCAACGAGTCGATCCGGAATATCGGGTGGCAGGCCTGGAGGGACTGGCTTCGCTCCTGGGGCAGCTCGATGGCATGGAGCTGCCGGCCGCCGCCTGGGAAGCCGAAGTACTGTCCTCCCGCTGCGAGGAGTACGATCCCGCGCTGCTCGACACCCTGTGCCTCACCGGAAGGGTGGCCTGGGGCCGGCTCACACCGGCGCAACGGCCGGGTGGATCCACCGGACCGATTCGCTCGACCAGCATCGCCCTCTTCCTTCGGGAACACGCGGATTCGTGGATTTCCGCCGGCACGGAAGCGGAGGTGCAGCTCTCCGGCTACGCCAACCGCGTGCGAGAAGTTCTGGAGCAGGTCGGAGCGTCGTTCTTCCACGAGCTCGTGGGTCGGAGCGGGCTTCTGCCCACCCAGGTTGAACAGGCACTCGCCGAACTTGCCGGCACGGGATTGGTCACTTCCGACAGCTTTGCAGGGCTGCGCGCTCTGATCACGCCATCGAGCAAGCGCAAGCCGTTGAGCGGAGCCCGCCGGCGACACCGAACCGCTCCGCATGGGATCGAGACTGCTGGGCGATGGTCGCTGCTTGGTACCCGACCCAGCGATAAAGCGGACGATCGGGTGGAGCTGGCGGCTCGAGCGCTCCTGCGCCGTTACGGCGTGGTCTACAAGCGGCTTCTCGCCCGCGAATCGAATGCACCACTCTGGCGGGAGCTGCTGATGGTGTATCGCCGGCTCGAGGCTCGAGGGGAAATCCGGGGCGGGCGGTTCGTCAGCGGGATGTCCGGGGAGCAATTTGCTCTCCCCGAGGCCGTGGGTCAGCTTCGCTCGATCCGTCGGCTGGAAGGCGGGGGCCAGCTGGTCGGCATCAGCGCTGCCGATCCACTTAACTTGACGGGCATCGTCACCCCGGGTGACCGGATTCCCGCCCTCACCAGCAATCGCGTGCTCTATCGGGATGGCGTGCCGGTCCTGGCTCGCGAGGCGGGACAGATCAAGTCGCTCATCGGTCAGGTGGAGCCCCCGGCCGACCTGGTGCATGCGCTGGTACGCAAGCAAAGCACGGTTCAGCTCCGATCGTATCTCGGAATGACCGGGGCTCCGGCTGCGTCTGTTCCCCTCAACCGTAGGCCCGGCAAGCGGCGGAGTGAGCGTTATGAAACCTTTCCTGGACCAGTTTAGCGATCTCGCCCTGTTGCTGATGCGGCTCATGGTGGGTGTGGTCTTCATCTCGAGTGGATGGAGTCACACCAAAGATCCGGTGACTCGGGGGAAGAGCATCGGCCTGAGTCCGGGGTTCACCCGCTTTTTGGGGCTGGCCGAGTTGTTCGGCGGAGCTGGTGTGGCGCTCGGCATTCTGCCTCGGCTGGCAGCGCTGGGACTCATTCTCGTGATGCTCGGAGCCATTCAGAAAAAAATCTTCGTCTGGCATACCGGTTTTTGGGGGAAATCGAGCGACGGCTGGCACTACGATCTGCTGTTCGTCACGATGTGTCTGGTCGTCGCCACTACCGGTGGAGGACGCTTCGTTCTCTTCCCTTGAGCTGAGCGCGCTGCTCAGCCATCGGACGGCTTCATAGCCCGCTTTGATCCGTTCTCTCAACCCAGGAGCACCGAATGCGCCGATTTGCCTTTGCCGCAGCCACATTCGTGCTGATCGTAAGCCTCGGCTGTCGGAAGCAGCGGACCAACGAAACCGGCGGGGTGAGCGACACCACTTCTCCGCCCGCAGCGACTGACGCACCCGCTCCAACGACTGCTGATACGGCCACCGCTCCTCCCGAATTCACCTTCGATCAGAAGCAGAACTTCGCTCAGTCCATTCGGCAGCAGCTCACCGACATAGATCGCCAGATCAAGGATCTTTCGGCTCAGGCCAAGTCACGGGGTGGCGCGGTCAGCGACCGTGCACTCAACAATGTGCGGGCCGCACGCCGGACGGTCGATCGTGACCTGAGCCGGGTAAATGCCGCAACTGCTGCCAACTGGGAGCAGGTGAGACAGAGCGTGACCCGATCGGTCGAAAACCTGAACGAAGCGATCGAGGTGGCGCAGCCGAAGTAATGAGCGGCAACGACGCCCTGGCCGACCGCTTTCGGGTTGAGCGTGAGCTCGGCCGCGGCGGCATGGCGACCGTTTTTCTGGCTCAGGATGTGAAGCAGGACCGGCTGGTCGCGCTCAAGATCATCCATCCGCATGTCGCGGCCGGCCTCGGGCCCGAGCGCTTTCTGCGCGAAATCAAGCTCACCGCCAAGCTGCGTCACCCCCATATTCTTCCGCTCTTCGACTCCGGCGAGATCGCCGGACAGCTATGGTATACCATGCCTTACGTCGAAGGCGGATCATTGCGCCAGCGACTCGTCCGCGAAGGCCGTCTCCCCTGGGAGCAGGCACTCGATATCGGGGAGGACGTCCTTGCCGCGTTGAGCTGCGCCCATCAGCACGGCATCATCCACCGTGACATCAAGCCGGAGAACATCCTGCTGGAGGGTGGCGAGGCCGTGCTCGCCGACTTCGGCATCGCTCAGGCGATGACCGCAGCCGGGGCAGAACGGCTGACCGGAACCGGGGTGGCTGTTGGAACTCTGGCCTACATGAGCCCGGAGCAGGCTGCGGCCGACGGGAGCGTCGATGGGCGCAGCGACCTGTATTCGCTCGGCTGCGTACTATACGAAACGATAACCGGCCACGCTCCGTTTTCGGGCTCGCCCCAATCCATCGTCGCGCAACACCTCACCGCCGCGCCACCGCAGCTCTCGATTCCCGCCGAGGGGCTGCCGCCGGATATCTCAATCGTCATCCAGAAATCGCTGGCCAAAGACCCGGGCGCCCGCTTTCCCGATGCCGCCGCGTTCATCTCTGCGCTGGAGGCAGCCCGGGTACGCCGGAAACCTGTTACCCGGCAACTGGCTGTATGGCTGGGCCTCGGGGGTCTCGCCTTGCTGGGACTCACCTTCTACGCCGGCCGGCGGATCCCCTCGACTGCGGTGGCCAGCGGATCAGTAGCGTCCGGACTCCATCGCCGTCTCACCCAGCTCACCTTCAGCGAAGGGCTGGAGGAGTGGCCCGCCTGGTCTCCGGATGGAACCCGGCTCGCGTACGTAGCGGAGTCTGGCGGGTACCGTCATCTCTTCGTGAGAACCCTGGCCACCGGCGCGGAGCGCAGGATCACTCAGGAGTTACGCGACGACATCCAGCCCGCCTGGGCTCCGGACGGAAAGCACCTGGTTTTCGTGCGAGCCAGCACTGCCGGCGGCCGGCTGGAGCCGAGCGACATCAATGGCGTGTACAACGAGGGCGGCGATATCTGGAAGGTCGATCTGGAGACCGGGCGTGAAGCCCGGCTGGTACCGGACGGCTTCAATCCTGCCTACGCTCCGGTGGGCGGACGTCTGGCGTTCGATGCCACCTATGCGGGTGGCCGCCGGATCTGGATTTCCGACAGTGGCGGCCGGAACCCGCGCCAGGTCACTTCTGATTCCAGTGAGGCCGTGGTGCATAGTGAGCCCCGTTGGTCGCCCGACGGCCGGAAACTCGTATTTCGCAGGATAGAAAAGATCAAGTCGGACATTCTCACACTCGACCTCGACACCCGCAGCATGAACCGGGTAACTGACGACAACGTATTGGATATGAATCCGGTCTGGGCCGCCGACGGGTCGCACATCTACTTCGCTTCATCCCGCGGAGGCGGCCTCAACCTCTGGCGCATTCGTGTTACTGCCGGCGGCACAGCGGCGGGCTCGCCGGAGCAGCTCACCACCGGCGCCGGTGATGACATCCAACCCACGCTGTCACCCAAGGGAGACCGACTTGGCTTTGCGGTTCGGGGAATCAACTCCGATCTCTGGCGCCTGCCGGTGAATCCCACAACGGGTCAGCCGAGTGGCCCTCCGGTGCCTGTGGTCATGACCACGCGAGTGGAAAGCCGAGGTTCGTGGTCGCCGGATGGAAAGTCGATCGCCTTCAACTCCGACCGACTCGGGGAGATGAACATCTGGCTGCGCAGCCTGACCGACAGCAGCGAACGGCAGCTGACGCGCGGCCCCGGCGGCGATTATCAGCCAAACTGGTCTCCCGACGGCCAGACACTCGTGTTCTTTTCGGCGCGGAGCGGCAACGCCGATATCTGGGCTGTGAGTGTGGCTGACGGCAAACTCCGCCAGCTTACCCGGGATCCGGAAACCGATACCAATCCCTTCTACTCTCCGGACGGCAAGCAGATCGCGTTTGTCTCCGATCGGGATGGCCGGGCAGAGATCTGGGTAATGGGTGCCGAGGGCGCCCAGGCACGGCGGGTCACGTCCATCGGGGTAGGAGGACATTTCCTTCGCTTCTCCCCGGATGGGCGATCCATTGTGTTCCGGGCGGAGACCGGTGCCCAGATTCAGATCTATAGCGTCTCGCTCGATGACGGCGTCCTGACCCGGATGCCGGATGTAGCCAGCGGCGCCCATATGTCTTTCTCTCCCTCTCGTTCATTCATTCTGGACGTCAAAGGTCACAAGGCGCTCTGGATCTTTCCCGTCAACGGAAGGCCGGGCCAGCAGATTTTTGCTTTCCCGAATCCCGAGATTCGAATCGACTACCCGACCTGGTCACCGGATGGGCATTGGGTTCTCTTCGATCGAGCCGCCCCCAAAGGGGGCGACCTCTGGCTCTCGGAGGCATCTCGCTAGAGCAATGCAGCTGCTGCGCCTGGTTGAGACGTCTCGGCGGCTCGCCGAGACCAGCAGGAGACTGGAGAAGATCGGTCACCTCGCAGCTCTGCTGAACAGCCTGTCTCCTGAAGAAATCGAAATCGCGGTTGCCTTCCTGTCCGGCTCCTACCGACAACAGAAGCTCAACATCGGCTACGCCGGACTGCAGGCAGCCTCCCAAGGCAGTTCGGCTGAGCTGCCCACGCTGGAGCTCAAGGAGGTGGATGCCACCTTCGAGCGCATCGCCGCTGTGTCCTCGGGAAAGGGATCCACCGCCGAGCGCCAGCGGCTTCTGGGTGAGCTCTTCGCCCGAGCCACCACGGCCGAGCAGGACTTCCTCTTCCGCCTGGTGGTAGGAGAGCTCCGGCAGGGCGCGGTCGAGGGCCTGATGCTCGAGGCGGTAGCACGGGCGGCCAAGGTGCCGCCGGAACAGGTGCGGCGGGCCCGGATGATGGCCGGAGATCTTCCCTCCGTAGCCCGGATGGCCTTGACCGGAGGAGAGAGCGCTCTGGCCGCCTTTGCTACTCAGCTCTTTCGGCCGATGCACCCGATGCTGGCCGGCTCGGCCGACGCCGCCGAGCTGGCCATGGATGAGCTGGGTGAGGCTCTGCTGGAGTACAAGCTCGACGGCGCGCGGATCCAGGTGCACAAGGCGGGAGAGCAGGTTGCGGTCTATTCCCGCCGGCTGAACGACGTTACCGCCGCGGGGCCCGAGCTGGTCGAAGCGGTTCGCGCGTTGCCGGCCCGGGAGCTCATCCTGGACGGCGAAGTCATAGCGCTCCGGGCCGATGGCACACCGCACCCGTTCCAGACTACCATGAGCCGGTTCGGGCGGAAGCTCGACATCCAGCGGCTGCAGCGCGAGCTGCCCCTCACCCCGTTCTTCTTCGATCTGCTCTATGCCGATGGCGGAGCACTGATCGACCAGGCGGCGCGCGAGCGACTCTCGATGTTGTCCCAGATAGTCCCTCCGTCAATGATGGTTCCCCGTCTGGTAACGGCGTCGAGCGATGAGGCGGCTCGCTTCCTTCACACCGCGATGGAGCGAGGCCATGAAGGCATCATGGCCAAGGCTCTGGACGCGCCCTATGAGGCGGGACATCGGGGCCGGCACTGGCTCAAGGTGAAGCCGGCCAACACGCTCGATCTGGTGGTTCTGGCGGCAGAGTGGGGGCACGGGCGGCGGCAAGGCTGGCTCAGCAATCTTCATTTGGGCGCCCGGAACCCAGCAGGTGGCGACTTCGTAATGCTGGGGAAGACCTTCAAGGGCATGACCGACGAGATGCTCGAGTGGCAAACCAACCGGCTGCAGGAGCTGGAAGTGGCGCGAGACGGAATCACGGTCTACGTGCGGCCGGAGCTGGTGGTTGAGGTGGCGTTCAACGAGGTCCAGGGGAGCACGCAATATCCCGGCGGGGTTGCGCTTCGCTTCGCTCGAATCAAGCGATACCGCAGCGACAAAACCGCGGACCAGGCAGACACCATAGGCACCGTGCAGGAGCTGTACCGGCGCTTGACCGGCATCGAGCTCTGACACAATCGATCGCAGGAGAAATCAGATGCGCGTAACGCTCTCAGTGGTTTCCGCTCTTGTTGGCCTGGTCTCGCAATGGTCTCGACCGGCCAGTGCCCCGGCTCAGGTGCCGATCAAGGAATGGCCGGTTCCATATTCCAGCTCCCGGCCCCGTGATCCATACATCGATAGCCAAAACCGGGTCTGGTTTGTGGGACAGGTGGGGAATTACATCGCCTATCTCGATCCGGCGAGCGGCAAGTTCCGCCGGTTCGAGATCGACGAGGGCACCCTGCCCCACAATCTGATTGTGGACCGCAACGGCATGGTCTGGTATGCCGGGAACGGGAATGGTCACATCGGAAAGTTGGATCCGACCACCGGTAAGATCACCCGATACCCGATGCCCAATCCCGAGGCACAGGATCCGCACACCCTGGTCTTCGATCAGAAGGGCGACATCTGGTTCACGGTGCAGAACGGCAACTTCGTCGGACGACTCGCTACCCGCAGCGGCAAGGTGGATCTGATCAAGGTGGCTACCCCTGGCGCGCGTCCCTACGGGATCAAAGTGGATTCCAAGGGCCGCCCCTGGTTCAACGAGTTCGGCAGCGACAAGATCGCAACGGTGGATCCAGCGACGCTCACAATCACCGAGTACAGCCTGCCGAACACCAAAGCCAGAGGACGTCGCATGGCCATCACCAGCGACGATCGCGTGTGGTACGTCGACTACACCCGCGGCTTCCTCGGCCGGTTCGACCCCGGAACGAAGCAGTTCAAGGAGTGGGCGCTGCCAGGTGGGCCGGCTGCTCTTCCCTATGCCATGGCATCAGACGACAAGGACCGGATCTGGCTGGTAGAGACCGGCTCGCAGCCCAACCGGCTGGTGGGGTTCGATCCAAAGACCGAGAAATTCTTCGGGGTTACCCCCATTCCGAGCGGCGGCGGCACGGTGCGGCACATGATGTTCGATGCGCGCGGGGGGCAGCTCTGGTTCGGCACCGACAACAACACTATCGGGCGGGCAGAGGTCTCCGGAGCGTCTCTGTCCTCGTAAGAACGCCCTGGACTGTCGCGAACCAGGAGCCAAGGGAGTAGCTTATCGCCATCCACCACCCCTTCCATTCGCATCGGAGGCCCCATGGTCAGCCTGGGCTCGCTTTGGCTTCCTGTCCTCCTGTCCGCAGTGCTCGTCTTCATCGTGAGCGCGCTGGTGCACATGGTACTGAAGTATCACAACAGCGACTACACCAGGATTCCCGACGAGGACTCCATTCGGAGTGTCCTTCGCAAGGGGGCCCCCGCGCCAGCACAGTACATCATCCCGCACTGCGCCGGGATGAAGCAGATGGAAACTCCGGAGATGAAACAGAAGTTCACTGAAGGTCCGGTCGCCGTCATCAACATCATGCCTTCCGGCATTCCCAACATGGGGCGGCCTCTCACCTACTGGTTCCTGTTCTCGCTGATCGTCTCCCTCTTCATTGCCTACGTCGCATCCCACTCCATACCCGCCGGAGCACGTTATCTCGAGGTATTCCGGATTGTGGGTGCCGTGGGATTTCTCGCCTATGCCGCCGCTCTGGCTCCCCCATCCATCTGGATGGGCAAACCGTGGAAGATCACCTGGAAGGAAATGTTCGACGGATTGCTCTATGGGCTGGTGACGGCGGGTACCTTCGGCTGGCTCTGGCCGCGGTAATCACTCCCGGAGGCGTGTCATGACCATACTGACCACGAGCTCCAATGCCGTTGCGGAGCCCGCTCCAACATCCCAGCCGCAGCTGGATGAGGTGGTGTCGCGGCTCAAGCACGGGGCCCGCAAGTTCGTCGGGCTCTCCCTCGAACAGCGGGTGGAGCTCACTCGCGCCATGCAGGCGGGTTATCTCCGAATTGCCCGGGCCAGTGTCGAGGCGGCGTGCCTGGCCAAGGGAATCACCCCGGGCAGCTCGCTGGAAGGCGAGGAATGGACCCTGGGCCCCTGGTTCGTGGTCCGCCACCTTCGGCTGCTTCGAGAGTCACTACGGTCCATCAAGCAAACCGGAAATACGCAGGTAGGAAAGCTGGGACGCACGGCTGATCAGCGGCTCACGGTGCAGGTCTTTCCCGCGGGCCCGATCGACCAACTTCTGTTTCGGGGAATTCGAGTAGACGTGCATCTTCAGCCCGGCGTTACCGAGGAGGAGATGGAAAACTCGCGGGCACACTTCTACAAAATGCCCGACCACGACGGTCGGGTCGTCCTGGTGCTGGGCGCCGGCAATGTGAACGGCACCCCGAGCATGGACGTGCTCACCAAGATGTTCAACGAGGGGAAGGCCTGCATCCTCAAGATGAACCCGGTCAACGCCTACTTGGGGCCCTACCTCGAGGAGGCGTTTGCCGACGCAATCCGGCAGAACTACCTGGCAGTGGTGTACGGCGGTGCTGAGGAGGGGTCTTACCTGATCCGGCATCCCGATGTCGATGAGGTGCACCTGACCGGTTCTGACGCGACATTCGAGCAGATCGTGTGGGGACCTCCGGGTCCGGAACGGGAGGCTCGCAAGGCGCAGGGGCAGCCCTATCTACGCAAGACGGTCACGGCGGAGCTGGGCAATGTGTCGCCCATACTCATCGTGCCGGGCCCCTACACCGACAAGCAGCTTCAGTACCAGGCGGAAGACGTCGCCGCCGGGCTGACCTTCAATGCGGGGTTTGACTGCAACGCCAACAAGATTCTGATCCTGCCCAAAGGTTGGAGTCAGCGCGAGGCTTTCCTGAAGGCGATGGAGCGGACGCTGTTCAAAGCGGCACCCCGAAAGGCCTACTATCCGGGGGCACACGATCGCTGGCAACGCTTTTCCAGCGGCCGGCGGTCGACCACCCACTTTGGCCGGGCAGGTGATCAGTTACTTCCCTGGACTCTGATACAGGATCTGGACTCCACTAATCGAGAAGAGAGCGCGTTCGCCGCCGAGTCGTTCTGTCCGATATTGTTCGAGACCCAGGTGGGGAGCGCAGATCCGGTGGAGTATCTCGACAAGGCGGTGACATTCGCCAACGAGCGTCTGTGGGGGACACTCTCAGCGGGACTGGTGGTACACCCCAGGACGATGAAGGATCCGGTGCTCGCAGGATCGGTTGAGCGATCGATCGCGAATCTGCGCTATGGGTCCGTCTGCGTGAACGCCTGGTCCGGATACCTCTTTGGCTTCGTGACACCACCCTGGGGAGCCCATCCCAGCTCAAGCCTGAACGACATCCAGAGCGGGATTGGCTGGGTGCATAACACACCGATGCTCGAGGGCATCGAGAAAGCGGTGCTCCGTCATCCGCTCACCGCCATGCCAAGACCGGTGTATTTCCCCAGCCACCGGAGCGCTCACCGGCTGATGCCCCGGATGACCGAGCTGGACGCACGCGCCAGCTGGAAGAAGGTCCCTGGAGTCATGGCGGCGGCGCTGAAGGGGTGATCTCAGGCAGTGCCCTCTTGTCTCTTCGATAAGAGACGCTCGGTAAAGTCGAGGCGCTCCTCTAACTCGCTGATTCGACTCTCCAGCGAATCGATGTAGTCCTGGCGGACTTCGGGAGATGCCGGAGGGCTGGGCAGATCACGCGTGGCATACCGCTCCCTGTAATACCCGGACCAGCTCCCTGTCGGCACCACTGCCACGTAGCGCTCCGACCGCCTCCAGGCCCGGTACACGAACCAGAGTACCAGGATCCAGAACATCATTCCGAAGAAACCCATCTTCCTCTCCTTCGAGTCATCGCGGACTCGGCAGTGCTTTCAGAGAAGTCTCAGCTTGCCTGTTCAGTCTCACTTCCCCGCTGCCCCGCTTCCCCGCCACCCCAGGTCTGCTGGATTTCGTCCGCGGCTTTACGCAGGATCTCTGCAACGCGTTTCAGCGCGGGATCCTCAGGGCCTCGGCGCCATGCCCGCTTGAAGGTGACCCCCGCGAGATGCACGAACGCGCCCTGCAGCTCACCGATGCCGCCGCCGGTGAAGTCGCGTACGGTCTCACGCACGCGATCCAGAATTTCCTCCAGCATGTCCCGGTGCTGCTCCAGATATCGCTCGCCCTCGGGAGTGACGTGGTAGACCTTTTTCCCCTCGGTATCGACTGCCCGGACATGGCCCTCGTCTTCCAGCAGCTGAAGCGTTGGGTAAACGGTGCCGGCCGAGGGGGTGTAGTAGCCGCCCAGCTTCTCTTCCAGGGCTTTGATGACCTCGTAGCCGTGCCGGGGTTTCTCCTTCAGCAGGCGGAGGATCACGAACTTGACCTCCCCAGACTCGAACATCTGGCTTCGCCGCCGGGGGCCCCGTCCCCGGGTTTGCCAGGCCCCGGTCCACCAGCGGCCCCCGAACGGGAACCCTGGTCCGAAACCCCAGTCATCGCGTGGGTTACACATTTGTGAACCTCCAGTCGATACAAGATACTACTTACGCACTGTCTTACGATATATCGTAAGAAATAGCGTAAGATTCGTCAATCCCCTTGGCGGCTTATGGATTCCGTCTGGAGCGGCGCCTCGTCTTTTTCCTCATCCGATCCGAAGGATGCAGGCACTCCAATAGGGTCCCCAACACCTCCAAGTTGGAGTGCAGAATCGCCGGGCTCTGGGCACTCTTGGCCAAGCCGAAGGACCCCTCGATGGCGGCCACCAGAAACGTGGCCAGCTTGCGAGAATCCAGATCTTTTCGCACCGAGCCTTCGGTTTGGCCGTGCCGCAGCACCTGGGCAAAGCCCTCGGTCCAGGTCTCGAACGTGGCCGCCACCCTCCGGCGAAATCGCTCGTCCAGCGGCGACATCTCCTGACCCAGATTGTTGAGCGGGCAGCCGAGCTCGACCTCGTGGGGCTGCAGTTGGGCCAGTCGCTGCTTCAACATTCCCTGCAGCGCAGTGACCGGATCGCCCGCCTCCGCCTGGAGCACACCGAGCCAGCGCTGGAGCAGGAGGTCTCTGATCACCTCATCCACCACGGCGTAGCCCAGTGCCGCCTTGTCCGGAAAGTGATGATACAGCGCGCCCTTGGTCACTCCGGCCTGGTCCAGGATGGCCTCCAGGCTCGCGCCCTGGAATCCCCGGCGGTAAATCTCCTTGAAGCCGGCCTGTAGCAGACGTTCCCGAGTGACATCCGGTTGCCGCCTGCGCCGAGAGGGGGATCGCTTGGCCATTGTTGCTCCAGAAGGTGTTTCGTACCAAGTGGTATGTAACGATTCTGCTTTCTCCCTGTCAACCGGCTTGACGCGGCAAAACCGGCAACGTATTACATACCAGTTGGTATGTTGGACCACGAGGCAGCAATCGTTCTCGCCGACTCAATTGAGGAGGGTGCATCATGGAACACACGATCGTGCATTTCGAGATTCCCGCCGATCAGCCGGAACGCGCCGCCACGTTTTATCGAGAATTGTTCGGCTGGGACATCAAGCAGTTCGAGGGAACGGTTGCCGGAGGCATGGAATACTGGATGGTGCGCACTGTTCCGACTGACGGCCAGGGCCGCCCCACCGTCCCGGGCGTCAACGGCGGCCTCATGCGCCGGATGTATCCCAATCAGCCCTTGGTCAATTACATCAACGTCGAGAGCGTGGACGAGTCGGTACGCCGAGCGGAGCGGCTGGGCGCTCAGGTCCTGATGGGAAAGACACCGGTGCCGGGAATGGGATGGTTTGCCCAGCTGACGGATACCGAGGGAAACCTGTTCGCCGTCTGGGAAACCGACATGAGCTCGGCGATGTCCGGGGCCGCGGCAGGGGAGGCCCGTGATGCTGGACGGTAAGGAAGCCATGGCCACGGTAGCCGTTCGTGACCTGCAGGCGGCCAAGAAGTTCTACCAGGGCACGCTGGGTCTACGGCAGACCGATGCGCAAGGAGAGGAGGCGGTCACCTATCAGGTCGGGGCCGCCAAGCTCCTGGTGTACCGCTCGCAGTTCGCCGGCAGCAACAAGGCTACTGCAGTCACCTGGCTGCTTGGCCGCGAAGTGGAGAAAATGGTAAAGGGGCTTCGAAGCAAAGGGGTTACCTTCGAGCACTATCAGCTGCCGGGCCTTACCCTCAAGGGCGACATTCACGCGGGTCATGGCATGCAGGCCGCCTGGTTCAAGGACCCCGACGGCAACATTCACGCGCTGGTCAGCGGCTGAGCCTCCATGATGACCGTCAATGACATCCTTCAGGAACTGGAACAAGAATCCCAGGCCACTCGTCGGGTGCTGGAGCGCTTGCCGGAGCAAAGCCTCCAGTGGAGGCCGCATCCCAAGTCCATGAGCCTGGGGCAACTGGCCATGCACGTGGCCAACATCCCGGGGAGAATCGCGGAGATTTCGACTGCATCATTCGATGCGAGTACTCCGATTCCCCGTCCTGAGGCTGACAGCACTGCCCAGGTTCTCGAGGCGTTCGAAGCCAGTATGGTCCAGGCCCGGCAGGTCCTCCGAGCGATGAGCGACTCTGAGCTGTCCTCGCCCTGGCGAATGATGCAGGGAGATCGCGAGCTTTGGTCGATTCCACGCGGAGCCTTTCTCCGTTCCGTGATGCTGAACCACTGGTACCATCACCGTGGCCAGCTCACGGTGTACCTCCGGCAGAATGGGGCATCATTGCCTGCTGTGTACGGGGATAGCGCCGACGAAAGGGTGATGCCAGGCTGATTCGCTTCGACCCGCCGGCCATCCAACCATGACTTCGACCAATCTTCCCACTCCTGCCGCAGCCGCCCCGGCTTCTACGACGGCGGAAGCGGCACCTTCAGCGCCGCGCCGCGTCTACGACCGCTCTATTGTCGAAGGGCCGCTCGGCCGAGCGGTGTGGAAAATTGCCTGGCCCACGATGGTCACCAACATCATCGGGGGGCTTCAAGGGATCGTGGATCACGTGCTGGTCGGGCACCTGGTTGGCTATCAGGGCAACGCCGCCATAGGCGTGAGTTGGCAGATCATGCTGGTGGTGATCGTATTCATCGGCTCGCTATTTACCGGAATGAGCGTGTTGGTGGCGCGGTTCACCGGGGCGGGAGACCCGGACAAAGTCGACCGCGTGGTGTATCAGGCATTTCTTACCGCCATCTTTCTTTCGCTCGCGGTGCTGGCTCCCATCGGCTACTTCGCCTCGCCCTGGCTGCTCGATCTGGTGAATGCCGCGCCTGCGGTCAAGAGCGAGGCGCTGCCGTTTCTGCGGGTCATGTTCCTGTTCAGCAGCGGCATGCTGGTCTTCTTCATGCTGGGAGGCGCTCTCCGCTCCGCCGGCGACGCCCGGACCCCGATGATCCTGGGTCTGGTGCTGACGATTTCCAACCTGGTCCTGAACATCATCCTGATCCGCGGCTGGGGCCCCATCCCCGCCTTTGGCACTCTCGGGTCAGCCATGGGAACGGTCATCGCCTCAGGAGTGCTCGCCCTCTACGCGCTCTGGAAGCTGTGGACCGGAGGGTGGGTTGTATCCTTTCCGCGGGCCCGCGGACTGGGGCCGGACTGGCCTATCATCCGCTCGCTATTTCGCTTTGGTCTGCCCGCGGGAATTCAGGGCATAGCCATGAATATCGGCGGAGTGTTCATGCTCGGCTTCATCGGATCTCTGGCGCAGAGTGCCGCCGCGCAGGCGGCCTTCGCCATCTCCTACACTCAGCTTTTTTCGCTGGTTACCTGGACCTCGGTGGGCCTCATGGGTGCTGCCGCAGCGGTGGCCGGCCAGAATCTGGGCGCGGGCCACCCTGATCGAGCCAGCCGGGCGGTCCACATCGCGGCCCGATACGGGGTGGCTGGGGCAGCCCTGGTCGGGGGCTTCTTCCTCTTCTTTCCTGCCGAGCTGCTGGCCATCTTCGGTATGAAGGAGCCCGCAGTGGTAGAGATCGGCACGCAGTTGCTCCGGATTCTCAGCCTTTCCGGGTTGTTCGTCGCCACCGCGCTGACCTATACCGGTGGGCTCCAGGGGACGGGCGACACCAAGAGTCCGCTGTACATCTCGATCGTATCCCAGATCCTGGTGCCGCTGGGCATTTGCTTCGTCATCCGCCGCGCCGGCCGGCTCGATCCCATCGATATCTGGATCGCGATTCTGGTCGGTCACGTCACCCGGTGCGCCCTGAGCGTGGTGCGATTCAATCAGGGGAAGTGGCGCACGATCACCGTGGACCTCGATCAGGAAGGGAGAAGGACGGCATGACTGCCAGGATTGGAACCTCACTGACCATTGCCGAACGGTGGCGCTCCTGGACACCGTATCTCCTCAGCGTCCTGCGGATCGTGGCCGCGTTTCTGTTTATCCAATTCGGCACCGCCAAGCTCTATGGCTTTCCCGCGCCAATCATGCCCGGAGGTGGAACGGCCCCGTTCGGCACCCTGGTCTGGTGGGCCAGCATATTCGAGACCTA
>DASUVR010000333.1:0-13560 GCA_036378855.1 Gemmatimonadales bacterium
ACGCGCCAGTTGACATGCCCAGAGGCGAAATGATGTTGAACAGCATTAAGGGCGGCCAGAGTGTGCCCCTTAAGTTTGAGGTGTTTGTAGGCAACACAGAGCGGACCGACGTAGCTGCTGTGAAATCCTTCACTCAGAGCCAAGTCACCTGTCCCATGGAAGCAGCGACCGACGCTATCGAGGTCACCTCGACAGGGGGCACCGTGCTTCGGTACGATGCGACAGCGGGACAATTCATTCAGAACTGGCAGACACCCAAGACTGCCGGTAAGTGTTATCGCGTCACCATGACAACTCTGGATGACTCCAGCGTGTACGCGTACTTCAAGACGAAGTAGAGCCCTCCAGGAGTTGACCCGTATTCTTGAGAAGGCCCGGCACCCGCCGGGCCTTTGTTTTTTCCGTCACATGGACCCACAGCCGCCACGCCGCTATGCTGCCAGCCGATGCGAATCTGCCTCCTCAGCATGGAAATCTTCGCCTGGGGCAAGCACGGCGGCTACGGCCGGGCCACCCGGATCATCGGCCGCGAGCTGGTCCGCCGAGGCGTCGAGGTGTTCGCGGTGGTGCCGCTTCGGGGTAACCAGCGGCCGGTCGAGCTGCTCGATGGCATCCAGGTGCTCGGCTTCCCGCCCCGGGCGCCGTGGCAGGCAGCCCGGCTCATCCAGCAGACCAATGCCGACATCTATCACTCGCAGGAGCCCTCTTTCACCACCTGGCTCGCCCTGCGGGTGATGCCCGGCCGCAAGCACCTGGTGACCCTGCGAGATACCCACGAGTGGAGCGACTGGCTGGCCGAGCTCGAGCACCCGTCGCTCAACCGGGGGCAGGTGCTGATCAACAAGCTGTTCGAGGACAATCCGCTGGTCCAGCGAGCGGTGCGCCGGGCCGACCGGGTGTATTGCGCCGCCGAGTTCCTCCGGACCAAGGCGCAACGCAAGTACCGATTGACGTCGATCCCGGAGTTCCTGCCGACGCCGGTCTCGGTACCTCCAGACGTCCGTAAGGCGGACCAGCCCACCGTCTGCTACCTCGCCCGCTGGGACCGGCGGAAACGCCCCGAGCTTTTCCTCGCCCTGGCGCGCCAGTTTCCGCAGATCAGATTCATCGCCTTCGGCACCTCGCGCGACGCCGAGTACGAACGCGACCTGCGGATGCGCTACGGCGGTCTCTCCAACCTCGAGCTGCCGGGGCACGTGGATCAGTTCGCGTCCGGCGCCGTCGCCTCGGCCCTCAACGAAAGCTGGATCCTGGTGAACACCGCGATCAGGGAAGGACTGCCCAACGCATTCCTCGAAGCGGCTGCGCATGGCTGCGCCATCCTGAGCGCGGTGGATCCGGACGGCTTCGCCTCCCGGTTCGGCGTGAAGGTGGAAGCCGATAATTTTGCGGCAGGATTGGAGAGGCTGCTGCAGGGAGACCGGTGGCGCGGCTGTGGCGAGCGGGGGCGAGAGCATGTCCGCTCCACCTTCGAGCTGGGTACGGCGATCGACCGGCACCTGGCTATCTATAATGAAATGCTGGCCGGCCAATCCTCGCCGGCCGGATCGGTCCACTAGGAGCCGGCATGCCCGTTTCCATCGCCCATCTGCGTCGCGATTACACCCTGGCCCGACTGGATGAGGCGAGCGTCAGCCCCGATCCATTGATCGAGTTCGGCCGCTGGTTCGAGGAAGCGCTCAAGGCCGAGGCGCGGGATCCGAATGCAATGACGCTGGCAACGGCTAATGCGGAGGGCGTCCCCTCGGCCCGTATTGTCCTGTTGAAAGGGTTCGACCAGCGGGGTTTCGTCTTCTTCACCGACTATCGCAGCCGGAAGGGGTCCGAGCTGGCGGAGAACCCGCGGGCCGCGCTGGTGTTTTACTGGCCCGAGCTGGAGCGACAGGTAAGGATTACCGGCGGCACCACACAGACGGATCGGCAGGAGTCTGAGGAATACTTCCGGAGCCGGCCTCGAGGCAGCCGGCTAGGCGCGTGGATCTCGCATCAGAGCCAGGTGATTGCAGGCCGGCAGGAGCTGGACGCGCGAGTTCCCGAGCTGGAGCGTCGCTACCCGGGGGATGATGTCCCGCTGCCGCCCTACTGGGGCGGGTTCCGGCTCCGCCCCGATTCCATCGAGTTCTGGCAGGGACGATCCAGCCGGCTCCACGACCGAATCCGCTACGTCCGTAGCGGAGACAGCTGGCGAATCGAGCGGTTGTCGCCCTGACGGGTCGGAGGGTCGGAGGGTCGGAGGGTCGGAGGGGTCTTCTCGTCCGTTCGGACGGGTCTTCCCCGTATCCGCCTCTCCGCCTCTCCGCCTCTCCGCCTCTCCGCCTGTCCGCCTCTCCGCCTGTTAAAACCCCGCGGTAATGCCGGCCAGGACCCGGCGTCGAATCACCGATCCGCCATAGAGCTGGAACCGCTTCTGATCCAGCAGATTGGTGGCGCTGGCGTTGATCCTCAGATAGTTGTTGACCCGGAATCCTGCCCCCACGTTGATCTGCTCGCTCGACGGGACGTATCCCTGAAACACACCGGCCGCCCACTGGTAGCCATCGATCAGCCGGACTGCCCCGTTGACGTCGAACCGCTCGCCCACATACGACAGACCCAGCGTGGCCTTCTTGCTCGGCGTGTTGGGCAGGAGCTGGTCGCCCGCCTGCTGGGATTCCACCGTGAAGTCGAATCCGGTGAAGGACGCATCTGCCCGGATCTGGGGCGTGAACTGATAGCCCACACCCAGCTCGATACCGCGTTCCGTCACCTGGCCGGCATTGGTATAGGACAGCACCACGGCGCGGCTGCCATCCGGCAGGGTGGCCAGCGCCGGGGCGCCGGAGATGGTGGTGCCGGCAACGACACTACCGTACCCCGCCTGCAGAGTGGGAATCGGGGCCCGCAGCGCTGCCGCCTGAGCCGGGGAAAGCTGTCCGCCCTGCTCCAGCTGCTGGATTCGCTGATCCAAAGCCGTGAGATCGGCGGGGACGTTGATTCCGTTGTCGGTCAGCTGGAACGTCGGGTAGGCGGGGTTCACTCCGGGCAGGAGATCGGTGACGAAGTTCTCCAGCTTGTTGATGTAGAGATCCGCGGTGACGTAGAGCGTGTTGGAGATGCTTCCCTTGTAGCCCAGCTCCCAGCCGAGCACCGTCTCCACATCGAGATTCGCGTTGCCTAGTGCCAGCACCTGAGTAGTGGGAGAGAAGTTCCAGGGCAGGGACGGATGCAGGGTAAGCCCTGCAAGCGCGGCCGGCGGGAGACTCGCCTGGACCTGGGTGTAGTACGCCTCGATTCCTCCTTCTACCGTGGCCGGACCCGCGGTGGGGGCCGCGGCGGGGGCCTGAAGAAAGAACTCGGAATAGTTCGGCGTCTGGAATGCGCGGTTCACCGAGAAGCGGAACGAGTGATTGTCGTTGGGGCTGTAGACCAGGGCACCCTTGGGAGAAAACTGGGTCTCGAACAGGGAGCCGTCATCCACCCGGGCCGCCCCCACCACCCGGAGCTGGGGCAACAGCTTGTACTCCACCTGGCCGTAGCCGGAGTAGTAATCGTCGCTCCGATCGTCGTTGATCGGATTCATCAGCGTGCCCGACGTGTTGACCATGGTCTTGCGGTAGGACGCGCCGTAGACCACCCGGCCACGGTCCTGCATGAAGTCCCAGTTCTGCTGTCCCTCGACCTGGAAGATGTCGGACCGCTCCTCCAGCTGGGCGCCGCTGGAAAGCGCGATCTGAGGGTCCACCGAGGTCCTGCTGTTCCAGTATCCGAAGATGTTGGTGTGGTTGGTTGCGAAGGCAGCCCGGGCGTAGGGTTTGACCGCTTTCAGCACCTGCACCCGTCCGATACCGGTGACGAACACCTCGTTCTCGACCTGTGAGGCACCGCCGTCGGCGGAGAGCACCGAGCCATTGGTGAGGTAGTAGTCCAGCCGACCGGAGGCGTACACGTTCTTGAGGCCGGCGCGATCTCCCAGCGGTTCGCCGGTTACAGGATCCACGGTTTGGCCGGTCAGCGGAGTTGTCTCCCGGGTGAGCGGCACCGGTTCATCGGTGGCGTCGGCATACTCCTTCTCCAGCGAGGTGCCGTCGTTCAAGGTCCGGGAGCGGGTGTAGGTATCGCTCTTCATTCCGCCGACGTTCAGGCGATAGCCGAAACGATCGTTCCCGAACACGCCGGCCTGGCGGAAGTCGCCCCGGATCGTCTCCAGCTCGCCGCCGCCGAAGCTGAGCTTGGTTCCGGCCACCTCCCGGCCTTCGGGGGTTATGATATTGATCACTCCGCTGAACGCGTTGGCGCCGTAGAGCGCCGAGCCGGGGCCCCGGACCATTTCCAGCCGGCCCAGGTCTTCCAGCGGCTGGGTCATGCCATTCCACTCCTGGGCGCCGAGGAATGCAATCGAGAGATCGCGTCCATCTTGCAGCACCAGTACGCGGCGGTTGAGCGACGAGTTGAAGCCGCGCGCGTTCACATTGAAGTCATTTACCCCGCTCTGCACCACATCCACGCCGGGCACGTTCTGCAGCGCGAGCGGTGCCTGGCCGGTGATCGAGGTGTTCTCCAGCACCTGGGGCGGAACCACCGAGATTGCGGCCGGTGCTTCGACGATGCGCTCCGGAGCGCGGGATGCGGTGGACACCACCATCTCGGTGAGCGCTACGGGGACCGGCTCCATTGCGGCATAGACCGTCGCCGTGCGATCGGCTTCCACCGTGGTTCCGATCTCCATCGGCTTGTAGCCCAGCCAGCGAAACACGATCGTTTGCGCACCTTCGGGCACCCGGCGCAACGTGTACCGGCCGTCGGGGCCGGTTATCGTGCTCAGGCCGGTGCTCTGGACCGTTACCGATACGCTGGGAAGGGGAGATCCCTCACCCGCTCGAGTCACCATGCCGGTTACGGTGCCGACCCCCTGTGCTACTGCCGGGCCGGGGAGAACGACTGCAAGCGTGAACGTCGCGAGGCCGACGATACCATGGCGGAGCATGGCCGACACTGTGGCTAGCATACAGCGCTCTCATCTCCCGGTGTGATGATGGCTGGGGGCGGCATCAGGTTTTTGGGGTCCGAAAGACAACGGAGAAGCACTACCAGTATATGGAATGTCGGGAGAGACGGAAAGGATGGAAAATCCTTGTCGCTGCCGTGGTCACCGGCTGCATCGGCTGCAGCCCAGCCTCCCTGGTTCCGCCCGAGTCGCGTGCCGGGACCGTCACCAAGCCGGTCTCATTCGCAATTCTGGAGGACTACGACAAGGGTCAGGATCTGCGCGAAGTCGCCCGCGACTTCAGCCGCTTCCGTGAGCTCGGGATCCTGCAGTGGCGGGGCAGCTTCGGCTGGGACGATTATGAGCCCAGCCCCGGCCGGTACGACTTTGACTGGTTGGAAAAGTTTGTCGCTCTGGCTGACAGCATGGGGATCTCTCTTCGCCCCTACCTGGGCTATACCCCGGCCTGGGCGGCGCGAGCCGGCAAGGATGACCACGCGTGGAACGATCCTCCGCGGAGCGAGCAGGATTGGGTTCGCTTTACCGGTGCGATGGCCGGCCGGCTCCGGCCATACCGGAGTATCGTGTCATACGAGATCTATAACGAGGAGAACACGGCGCTCTGGTGGGAGGGCAGCGGCGAGGAGTATGCTCGAATCCTTCGGGGTGGCGCCGACGCCATTCGCCGGGCCGACCCGGAGGTCCAGATCCTCCTGGGCGGCATGGTATGGCCCGATCTCGAATGGCTCGAGCGCTCATGTGAGAGCGGACGCGCACCCTTCGACGTGCTCCCGTTCCACGCGTACCCGGAAACCTGGACTCCTGACTCGATAACGGTGGAGAATTACCTGGGGCCGGGGTTTCGAGGGGGATTCGTTTCGGAGGCCGACCGCCTCTGCGGGCGGAAACCGATCTGGATCAACGAGACCGGATTCGCCACCACGCCGGGCAAGAGCGAGCAGGACCAGGCGGAGTGGTGGGCCCGCGCCATGGCGACGTTTCTGGCCGAGCCGCGAGTGGAGCAAATCGGGATTTATGAGATCAAGGATCAACCGCTGGGCACCGAGGTCATCGGCGACACTCCCAACTATTATCTGGGACTGATCCGGCGGGATGGCACCCCCAAGCTTGCCTTCGAAACGATCAGGTTGCTGGTTCGCCTCTTCCACGGCGACTCGATCACCGTGGCCGATCCCTTGCTCAGGGTCCGGGTGGCCGCCGGGTCTGCCGGGCAGCTGCATCATCATCTGTTCATCCGGCCCGACGGCCGAAGGCTCGCCTTTGTGTGGGACAAGTCAGAGAGTCCCACGGTGGAGCTGACGCTTCCGGATCGAGCCGGCGCCATCACGGCTTACACCATCGACGGGCGCGCCAGTCCCTGGAAGAACGTCGAGGGGAACACTATTCGGGGAATCGCCCTGCAACCGGGACGCGTGCGGATCTTTCAGGTGGACGGACGATGAGCCGGCCCCGCGGACTCGAATGGCTGGTCAAGCTGGCGCGTGACGTCCGGTCCGCATCGGCCGAGGACGGGGTGGGTGTCGCAGCCATTGCCCGGGACCTGGTGGCACTCAACCTTCACAACCAGCTCGGCGTGAGGGCGTACTTTCAGTACCGCCTGTTCGATCCCCGCATCCCCTATCCCGATAAGAAGGACTATCTCCCGGACAGTGGTTGGGCAACCGATCGGCTCTGGTCGCTCCTCACGCCGGTGCAGTATCGGCTGCCGTTCCGGAACAAACTGGTATTCAACCGCCTCTTCGGGGGTCAGGGCCTGCCGGTCGCGCGAGTGTTCGGGGTCTACGATCCACGGGTGGGCTTTACCGTGGACGGGAAGGAGCTCCGGAACGCCGCCGATCTCGGGCGGTGGATGCGGCAGGCCCCGGACAACGGCTTTGTCTTCAAGGCGCTGTACGGCATCGAAGGGTATCAGGTTCTGGTGCTCGCCGGGCGCGCGCCCGAAGATCCTACAACTTTCATTACGCTCTCAGGAGACCGCTTCAATGCGGATCGCCTGGTGGAGTTTGCCCGAAACACCCGGGAGCTGGAGCGTCGAGGGGCGCTGGAGCCCGAGTCGTACCTGATGGAAGCGCGGATCCTGCCTCATCCGGAGCTGGCGGAGCTGGTTGGGCCAACGCTCTGTTGCGTCAGAGTGGTCACCTTCATTGGCCTGGACGGGCGTCCGGAAATTCTCGGCGCCGTGTACAAGCTCCAACCGGAGCCACTGGGAGTGGACCACCTGAGCTATGGGGCCATCGGCAGCTGGGTCGACCTGGAGTCCGGCACGCTTGCCCCGGGCCGGTCCCGCCATCACTTCGGCTATACCTCCGTGATTCCGGGCACCGACAAAAAGTTCGTGGGATTCAAGCTTCCCCACTGGCCTGAGGTCAAAGAAGTTGCATTGAAGGCGGCCGGCGTTCTGCCCTGGGCTCGCGCCATCGGGTGGGACATTGCCATTGCCGATCGAGGCCCAGTCCTTATCGAAGGAAATGCCGAGTGGTCCACTTCACTGCTGCAGATTCCCGCTCCGCATGGCCTGATGAGCGGAGAGTTCAAGTCACTATGCGCCACCCTGGCCGCCGGGCCGACGACGCGGCAGTAGCCTCCCCGGCCCGGCACTATCATCTCCGCTGTCCAGTGTGCTCGGCGGAGATCGAAGATGACGGCGTCATCCTGCGTTGTCCCGGAACGCACGAACCCGCTCTGCTGCTCGCCGAATACGAAGAGCAATCCTTGCGGCCCGATCCCGACGTGGACGGCATTTACCGCTTCCATGAATGGCTCCCCACATCCCGGGTGCTGCCGGGATCCGGCGGGACGGTGGTATATCACAGCAAGACGCTGAACCGGATGGCCGGGCTGAGCAACCTGTGGGTGGCTTTCAATGGTTACTGGCCCGAGCGGGGCGCCACGCTCGAGACCACCACATTCAAGGAGCTGGAGGCGTGGGCGGTGCTGGGCCGCATCCCGGAAGGAACCGACGAGGTGATGGTGATCGCGTCGGCCGGGAACACGGCGGCCGCATTTGCCCGAGCGTGCTCGCTGGCCCAGGTCCGCTGTCTCATCGTGGTCCCCGAGGTCGGGCTTGCCAGCCTGGAATTCAGCGAGCCGATCGACCCCTGCGTGAAGATCGTGTCGCTGGTCGGATTTACCGACTACGCCGATGCCATCGCGCTGGCCAACCGGGTATCGGCGCTGGATGGCTTCTTTCCCGAGGGCGGCGTGGCCAATGTCGCCCGGAGGGCGGGCCTGGGCACCACCATGCTGGCGGCGGTAGACACCATCGGCCGGCTGCCCGACTTCTACTTTCAGGCGGTGGGCAGCGGAGCCGGCGGCATCGGGGTGCACGAGGCCGCGCGACTGCTGATCCGCGACGGCCGCTTCGGCGAGCGGTTCCCCCGCCTCATGTTAAGCCAGAATCTGCCCTTCGTGCCGCTGTACAGCTCGTGGACTGCGGGACGGAGGGAGCTGGTGACCATTGATCCGGACGACGGCCGGCGGCAGATCCGCCAGATCGCGGCGCATGTGCTGTCCAACCGGCAGCCGCCATATTCCGTGCGCGGCGGGGTCTTCGATGTCCTCACGGAGAGTGGCGGAGACATGCTGGCGGCCGACAACCTGGAGACGCTGCCCCGGTTGCAACTTTTCGAGGAGATGGAAGGTATAGACATCGACCCGGCGAGCGCCGTTGCCTTTGCCACGCTGCTCAAGGCCGCGCGCTCGGGACTGCTGGACCACGACGCACTGGTGCTCCTGAACGTCACCGGCGGCGGCCGCCACCGGCGCCACGCCGACCGGCAGCTGGTCCCGGCCCGGCCCTCACTGCAGCTGGACCAGCAGGAGATTTATCTCGACGCAACACTCGACAAGATCGCCAACCTGTTTCACTGAAGGCCACCATGCGCTCAATCGCCGGCTCCGCCATGCTCCTGCTCTGCCTCCAGGCCAATGCTTCGGGCCAGGGGATCTCCTCCGCGGAGTATGCGGCCCGCCGGGATTCGCTCGCTGCGCGGATCGACAGCGGGGTGGTGATCGCCTTCGGCGCTCCTGATCCCACCGAGATTCACCAGAGCGGCCAGCTTCCCGCCTTCCGCTATCTGACGGGCTTCCTCGAGCCCAACGCGGCCTTCGTTCTGGTGAAGCGGGGCAGCGCGGTGAAGGGGATTCTGTTCACCGCCACCCGGGACCCTCGGCGGGCCCTGTACGACGGCTTTCCCCCCGATTCCAACGTGGTAGCGCGGGAGACCGGATTGAGCGTACGGTCGCTTCCGGCCCTGCAGCAGGTTGTTGATTCGCTGATGCGGCTCCGTCTCCCGGTGTATCAGCTGCGCGACTTTGCCTCGGCCGATGCGGCCGAGTCCGATTCGATGACCCGCGGGTCCCGCTTCATGGGAGACCTGGCGGAGCGCTACAAGGCCATGGAGCTGCAGATCGGCGACGCGCATCCCATCGTGGACAGCCTGCGGGCCCGGAAGTCGCCGGCGGAGCTGAAGCTTCTCCGGCGGTCGATCGACATCACCACCGGCAGCCTGACCCATGCCATGCGCTCGGCCAAGCCGGGCATGTATGAATACGAGCTGCAGGCTGAAGTGGAGGGCGGGTTCCGGCGGGTGGGAGCCGACGGAACCTCGTTCGGATCCATCATCGGCTCGGGGCCAAACTCGACCCAGTACCACTACGAGCGAAACGACCGTCGTATGGCCGCGGGTGACGTGGTGGTCATGGATGTCGGGGCGTCCTACCAGGGCTATGCGGCGGACGTCACCCGCACCATTCCGGTCAGCGGCAAGTTTACGGCGGAACAGCGCGCGGTGTATCAGCTGGTGCGCGATGCTCAGGCGGCGGCGGAAAAGGTGGCTAAGCCGGGAGCGTCGGCCCAGGCGTGGAGCGATACGGCGCGGGCGGTGGAGGCTCGAGGACTGACCAAGCTGGGACTGATCGAATCACCCGACGCCACCTTCGATCCGCCCTGGGCTTCCATGTGCCAGTCGAACGCCGGCGCCTGTAAGCAGGCATTTCTCTACATGGCCCACGGCCTGGGTCACGGCATCGGGCTCGAGGTGCATGATCCCCCGCATTTCGGTCGGGGGGCGACCTTCGAAGTGGGACAGGTTTTCACCATCGAGCCCGGGGTGTACATCAGCACCAAGCTGCTCGATATGCTGCCCGACACGCCGAAGAACCGGACGTTTGTCAGCAAGGTGCGGAAGACGGTGGAGCGGTACAACAACATCGGGGTCCGGATCGAGGACGACTATCTGATCACGCCGAACGGAGTGGAGTGGCTGTCCCGGGCCCCCCGGGAGATCGCCGAGATCGAGAAGCTGAAGCTGGTGTCGACGAGAGAAACTCCTTAACGTTCAAACTGCCGCCAGGGGCATCGGTGCCAGTCACCAGCCGTCAGACCCCAGTCCGCATAGGTGTTCCCGCATGATTGCTGATAGAGCTGGCGACTGCGGACTGGCGACTGACGACTGACACCGATTGAGATGTCACCCTTGGAACCTGATCCGGCTGATACCGGCGAAGGGAGCGCGGCGCCCGCGAGCCTCCCTGGTCGCAGCGCTCCCTCTCTCGAACTCTCGGAGTGAGCGCGATGGCATCCCCCACCAAACCTGCTCGACCTGTCCGTAAGGCCACACGACCGTCCGACCGACAGACCGCCCGACCGCCCGGCGACTACGGCGAGGCATTTCCCAACTCCAAGAAGATCTACGTCGACGGACCGCAGGGGATCCGGGTGCCGATGCGGGAGATCGCGCTCTCCGGGGGCGAGCCGCCGCTGCGAGTGTACGACACGAGTGGACCACAGGGTTTCGATGTACGGGAAGGCTTGCCACCAGTGCGAGGCGAATGGATTGCGGCGAGAGCAGTCACGAGCCACGAGTCGCGAGTCGCGAGTCATCCTGAGCGAAGCGAAGGATCGCTACGTCTGATTCCCGATACTCTCCGCCGTCCCCTCCTGCGGGGAAACGCACCCGTCACCCAGCTCCACTACGCCCGGCGGGGAGAAGTCACCGCCGAGATGGAGTTCATCGCCCTCCGAGAAGGGTTGCCGGCCGAATTCGTCCGCAGCGAGGTGGCCCGCGGCCGAGCGATCATCCCGGCCAACATCAATCACCCGGAGCTGGAGCCGGTGATCATCGGCCGGAACTTCCAGGTGAAGATCAACGCCAACATCGGCAACTCGGCGGTCAGCTCGTCGATCGAGGAGGAAGTCGAGAAGCTCAGGTGGGCGACACTGTGGGGCGCGGACACGGTGATGGATCTCTCCACCGGCAAGAACATCCACGAGACCCGGGAGTGGATCATCCGGAACTCGGCAGTGCCGATCGGAACTGTCCCGATCTACCAGGCACTGGAGAAGGTGGGCGGAGTGGCGGAGGACCTGACCTGGGAGATCTATCGCGACACCCTGATCGAGCAGGCGGAGCAGGGTGTGGACTACTTCACCGTCCACGCCGGGGTGCTGCTGCGCTATATCCCGCTTACCGCAAATCGGGTAACCGGCATCGTCTCCCGTGGCGGCTCCATCATGGCCAAGTGGTGCCTCTCGCATCACCAGGAAAGCTTCCTCTACACCCGGTTCCGCGAGATCTGCGAGATCATGGCGGCGTACGACGTTTCGTTCTCCCTGGGCGACGGCCTCCGCCCGGGGAGTATCGCCGATGCGAACGACGAGGCGCAGTTCGCCGAGCTGAAAACCCAGGGCGAGCTCAACCGGATCGCCTGGGAGCACGAGGTGCAGGTGATGAACGAGGGGCCGGGCCACATCCCCATGCATCTCATCAAGGAGAACATGGACAAGCAGCTCGAGTGGTGCGACGAGGCGCCGTTCTACACCCTGGGCCCGCTGACCACCGACATTGCTCCGGGCTACGACCACATCACGAGTGCGATCGGCGCCGCCATGATCGGCTGGTACGGTACCGCAATGCTCTGCTACGTGACCCCCAAGGAGCATCTCGGACTCCCCAACAGGGACGACGTAAAAGCCGGGGTCATCGCCTACAAGATCGCCGCGCACGCGGCAGACCTGGCCAAGGGCCACCCGCGGGCCCGGCAATGGGATGACGCCCTGAGCAAGGCCCGGTTCGAGTTTCGCTGGGAGGACCAGTTCAACCTTGCGTTGGATCCGGTGACCGCGCGAGCCTACCATGACGAGACGCTGCCGGCGGAAGGGGCCAAGGTCGCCCACTTCTGCTCCATGTGCGGCCCCAAGTTCTGCTCGATGAAGATCACCCAGGACGTGCGGGACTACGCGGCGGAGATGGAACGGAAGGCGAAGGAGTTCCGGGAATCGGGTGGAGAGATCTACCTGAAGGGTTAAACCGTAAGCGGGACTAGGACAGGCGTGAGTGGTAAGCGGGCGAACGCCTGATTCCCGGTTAAAGTGAGGGATCGAGTCGGTTCAGCCAGCTGAGGGCTGGCGAGTAGCTGTGATCACCTGGGTCAGGTACTCGAGGGCAGCAGGCAAGCCGGCCTCGGGTGCAGAGGCAAGGTGCATCGCTCGGACGAGATGATGCGCGGCCTCCTGCACTCGTGCGGCGTCCAGGTTTGTAGAGCTCCCCAGCAGGAGCGGCAGCATGGGCACCAGCTCCTGGGCAAAGTGTTCCTCTTTGGCCGCGCTCCACATTGCCAGGAACTCCCTGGTATCGGCCAGGCGCCGGCTCTCATCTGAAATTCCCATACCGTCTCCTGAAATCCCTGGACGAATTGTGATGGATAGGATGATGATGCGCCCCGGTGCAGGAGAGCGCCAGGGGTGGCATTTGCCTGGATTCATCCCGGACCCCATCCTTAAGTAGCGCCCACCAACGTTGGTATGCTTAGTCTGCCCACTGCCATTCTCCTTCTGGCCCAGACACCCCAAGCCTCTTTATGAAGCCCCTCGCCTTCGCTGTAGCCCTGACGATTCCCTGGGTCTGGAGCTGCGACAGCCAGCCCACCCAGCCTTCCGACACCGGCCAGCAGAACACGGTCTCCAGCGCCTGGTTGACCGAACAGCTCAACCGCTCTCCCCGTTTCGACCCGAACAACTTCGTACGAACGGTGGATAACCCACTCTTCCCGCTCCGGCCGGGCACTCGCTTGGTGTACGAGGGCGTGGAAGACGGGGAGTCCGAGGTCAACATCACCATCGTGACCCACGACCGGAAGAGCATTCTGGGAGTCAGCGCCATCGTGGTTCTGGATCGCGTCTTCGTGCACGGAGAGCTGACGGAAAAGACCTTCGACTGGTACGCCCAGGACAGGCAGGGAAACGTCTGGTACCTGGGGGAGAACACCAAGGAGTACGAGGAGGGTAAGGTGGTGAGCACCGAGGGTAGCTGGCAGGCCGGCAGAGATGGCGCCAAGCCCGGCATCATTATGCTGGCGCACCCGCGGGTGGGCGACAGCTATAGCCAGGAATTTCTCGTCGGCGTGGCAGAGGATCAGGCCCGAGTCGTTGCGCGAGGTATCGACCAGCGGGTGCCCTACGGCTCGTTTGACAACTGCGTGAGAACAGTGGAATTCACTCCTCTAGAGCCGGGAGTGAAGGAGGCCAAGATCTACTGCCCCGGCGTCGGCTTCGTTCGGGCCCATGACGTGGAGGG
>DASUVR010000334.1:0-28199 GCA_036378855.1 Gemmatimonadales bacterium
GGTTTATCGCTATCGGCCTCCCCAAACCGAGAGCGGTGCCGATCCGAATCTCGGCGGCATCACCGCCTTGGCCCGGACCATCGATCCGGCACAGAGCTTCGGGCCAGTCCGTTGGCAACTGCTGATACAGGGGACCGATTACTACATCGATCCCTCGGGGCTGTGGTTTGCGTTGGCCACCAAGCTGGATCAGAACGATTACCTGGCGGTGAGTTATACCACTGCGGCAGGCACAACCGTGGGCAGCTTTCCTGCCGAGGACCAGGGTCAGGGCTCGAGCGACAGCTTGCGGTTGATCGTAGAGCCCAAGACCGGACCCGAGGCCGTCACCTTCCGCCATGAGATGCGGCAGATCTACCGGGCGGCGGGAACCGACCTGGATCGCTCATCGCTGCTGGTCAACCTGTCGGTGAATCGATCCGAACGGCCCCAGGGACAGGCGAGCACCTATCTGGCCCTGCTAGGCCTGGCTTCCTCGACCGATCAAAACGTCTTCGACCGCGACAACCGCTTGTTTCCCCGTCCGCGCGACCCGGACGCCTCGGAGGTTCTCAAGGAATCGTACATCATCTTTCCTACGCTTACTCCCTTTGCCGATCCTCGTCTCAGCTCTAATGAGCGTTCGGACTCCCTCTACCGCACGCCGCTGTATCTGCTTCTGGCGCAGGGGCCGCCGGCCCGATTTCAGTTGCGCCTGCGATACAACTCTTCCGGATCAGGTGACCGGTCGACTCTGAGTTTGGGCGCCCTGCAGATCCGGGAAGGAAGTGAACAGCTCTTGCTGGGCGGAAGGCACCTGGAGCGGGGAACGGACTACACCATCTCCTATGAGCTCGGCCAGATCACCTTTCTCAACCCGGACGCCCTCTTCGGAACGGGCACCGCACAGATCACGGCGCGGTTCGAGGAGCAGGGGATATTTGCCGTTGCTCCCACCACCATTCTCGGGATGGCCACCACTTACAACCTGGGGGAAGTGGGAGCGGTCAACCTCATCGGCATGTATCAACGGGAGCAGAGCGCATTCAACCGGCCGCCGCTCGGCTTCGAAGCCTCCGCCAATCTCATCGGTGGGGTCAACACAGCCCTTCACTTCAAGCCCAGCGGCGTGAGCCACTTTCTCAGTCAGCTCACAAGCAAGCCCGCCGTTGCCCCCTCGCTGCTCGATGTCAACGCCGAGTTTGCCTTTACCAAGCCGGACCAGAATCGGTCGGGGCAGGCCTACGTGGAAGAGTTCGAGGCGGAGGCCGGAATACCGCTCTCACTGCAGGAAAACGTCTGGGAATTCGGCAGCCAGCCGCAGCGAGCCGATGGGGTAGAGGACATTGGATTTGCCGGGGGCTTTCTTCCCGAGGACGCGGTGGCGCTGACCTGGCAAAATCTCATTCCTCAACCCGGCACCAATCAACCGGTCGAGTTACGGGCACAGGACATCGACACCTTGATCCGGATCGCGGGACAGGCAGAGCAACAGGAAACTGCGCTCTATTTCACCCTCCATGCGGATACCGCTGGTGGCGTCGTCCAACAAAACAACGCCTCGCGCTGGAGCCAGCCAGAACGGCTGGGACGGCCTCGCTGGCGATCGATGGTTACCCCTTTGAGTCCCACCGGACTCGATCTCACCCGCGACGAATATCTCGAGTTCTGGGTCTTCCAGGACCCGGCAACGCGCAGCGCCGAGGCGGCAGGGGTGCGGCTGGTGTTCGACCTGGGCACGGTCAACGAGGACGCGCTCGGCATTGCCCCCGACAGCATCTTCACCAACGGGAGTGATACCACCTACAAGGGACGTCAGTACATCGGCCAAGGGCGACTCGATACCGAGCGGAGCAGCATCGACATTTTCGACGCTCAGGTGGCCGACACCGGGATCCTGGGCGATCGGCCCGACGCTCTGGTTGATGCAACGACCGGAGGAGTGGTTCGCAACCTGCCGCTCTGTCAACGCCAGCTGAGCACAGCCGTGCCGGTCTTTCCCTGGGGCGACCTGAGCGGTCGCTGCACCAACGGCAACGGCGCGCTGGATACCGAGGATTTGAACGGCGACAACGTCCTCAACTCCACGGGTTCCAACGAGAACGTCTTTCGTTATGTCGTAAGCCTGGCTCCGGGAGACAAGTATTACGTCCGCAATGGCCGTCTGCTGAGCAATGGCAGCCCGAGTGGCTGGCAGCTGTACCGGATCCCGATCCGTGCCCCCGACGATACCATCGGCACGCCGAACCTCAGATTGATCCAGCATCTCCGGATGACTGTGGTGGCCCCACCGGATCCGAATCAGCCGGATATCGTAGCCAAGTTCGCCATGGCTCGACTCCGTCTGGTTGGCTCCCCCTGGATCCGCCGGGCGGAGACTCCGATCGCCGGCCTGTCCGGCTCGCTGGGGGAGCCGACTGGTGAGGTGATCGCCTCAATCATCTCGACGGAGAATCAGACCGACCTGGGATACGAGCCCCCGCCCGGTGTCTTCGAGGGGGCCACCCGCCGGGGAATAGACCGCGCCGCACTGGGTACCCAGATCAATGAGAAGTCCCTGCGCCTGATCGGCCGGGGCCTCGAGCCCGGTGATCGGGCCGAAGCCTACCTTCGATTTCCCGCTGGTCCCCAGAATATGCTGAGTTATCGGACCCTGCGAGTCTGGATGCGGGGGCGGGGCACGGAGTGGGAGGCCGGCGAGTTTCAGGCCTTCATCAAGGTGGGGAGCGACGACCGGAATTTTTATCTGTACCGGGCCCCGGCTCGAAGTACTACGTGGGACCCGGAGTTCGTCATCGATCTCGAGACCTGGCGAAATCTGCGCGCCACGTTGGAGAACCGCTGGCTCAGCGGTGCGCCGGCGTCAGGAGCAGCGGAGTGTGGCGGGGGAGACCCCAACGCGTATGTGATCTGTGATGGGCCCTATATGGTGCAGCTGGCCGACCCAGGGATCAATCCGCCCAATCTTGCCGCGGTGCAGGAGGTCTCCGCCGGTATTTATCGGCTCGCGGGCTCGTCCGCCGGGCCCGAGGCCGAGCTCTGGGTAGACGATATCCGGCTCAGTGGTCCGGTATCGGATGTGGGCACCGCCATGGCGGTAGATACCCGGTTCATCGCGTCCGACGTGGGCAGCCTGAACGCCTCCTTCATTCGCCGGGATGGCCAGTTTCATCAGATCAACAGCGACCCGACATACCGGACCTCCGGCGCATTTGTGCTGGGCACCAACTGGCGGCTCGATCGGTTCCTTCCCACCTCCCTCGGTCTGGCCATTCCGTTCAGCGTCTCCTACAACCGGACCAACATAGACCCGCAGCTCCTCACCGGCACCGACATTCGGGGTGACGCCTTGAGCGGGTTGCGCACCCCGGTTTCGTGGACGGCTAACTACAGCCTGTCGATCCGGCGAAGTCAGCGCGGCAGAGGCTGGATGAGTCGAGGGCTGCTGGATCCACTGTCGCTGGTGGGCAACTTGACTCAGGGGCGGGCCCGCACCGAACTCTCGGACGCGAACAGCAATGCCTACACCGGCCTTCTCGGATACAACCTCCAGCTGAACCGGCATGGGTTCAGACTTCCTCTCTCGGGCATTGCCAAGCGTTTGCCCAAGTGGTTGCGCGAAAGCGAGGGAGGCAAGGCGCTGCGGGACGCCGAGTTCAATCTGGTCCCTTCGAACGTCCGCTGGAGCAGCGGATTGACCAAGGACCAAGCGGATTATTCGCTGTTCTCCGTTCCGGTAACCCGACCTGAAGACGATTTGATCCAGCCTACTGTTTCTCTAACCCACATCTGGCGCAATACCGGAGGACTGACCTGGCAGCCGCTCGGCATGCTGTCACTCAATTCGGACATCAGCAGCACCCGCGACCTCCGGGTGTATCCGGATTCGACGTCCCTCGGACGGCTGGCTTACGCCGAACGCGAGTTCTTCCTCGGAATACCGGTTGGAGTAGAGCGAGACAGGACGGTGTCCACAGCCCTGGCATTGACTCCCCGGATCAGCTCCTGGCTCCGGCCTCGCTACAGCACCAGCAGCAATTTCCTGCTTTCCCGGACGCTGACCAGCCGGTCGCCCATCCAGGAGGATGGCGATAGCGGCGCCTTCGTTCTTCCGCAGACCCTGAACAACTCCAGAAGCCGGGACATCGGGGTGTCGGTCGATCTCGCCCGTCTCCTCCACCAGGTCTCGGGAGACAGTGGAGGCGTGGGCAAGGCGTTTGCCCGGGTGCGGCCTCTGGATTACACCACCAGACTGGCCCGTGGTTCGACATACGACCTGAACGTCTTCGAGCCCGATCTCGGGTTCATGCTTGGTTTCGGTGGTCTGGATGATTTTTTGAGTCATGACGGGGAGACCGCCCGGGGTGCTACCGAGACCCGCTCCAGCACCCTCTCCACCGGTGCGGACTTACCCCTCGGCTTCACTGCCACCATCTCATACTCCTTGACCAAGACCGATCGATTCCAGCTGGTGGCCGACGGTTTCAGTGAGACTTCCAGCCGCCAACGGGAGTGGCCGGTGGGAAGTCTTCGCTGGACCCGCCCCTTTACCAGAGGGCCGATCACTCTGCTCGCAGCCGGCGCGGCCATCCGCCAGCGGGAAGGCACATCAATCCAGCCCGGCGGGTTTGGCGGGGCACGGAGCGCCACCTCATCCTCCACCTTCACCCCGGATTTGCAGCTGTCGTTCAGAAACGGCCTGGCGCTGACGGCCTCGCTGTCCACCCGTTCCCAACGCACCGAGAACAACGGGAATGCCACCCTGCTCGATCAGGACGATATCAGCGGGTCGCTGAACTACGCGTTTGCCCTGCCGGCCTCACTCAGTCGTACCCGAAAGCGGGTACGCTCCAATGTCACGGCAGTCTCTTCCAAGACGGTCACCTGCCTGGAACAGGGCTTCAATCCCGAGTGCACGATTGTCTCCGATGTCAGGCGGCAGGAGATCAGGGGTGGGCTCGATACCGATCTGCTGAAGACGGTGACCGGCGGTCTGCAGTTTGGCTATTCGATCAATGACGCCCGCCATCTGAGCCGGCGCACCTCGCAGATCTTCGTGCTGCTTTCGCTGCAATTGTCGCTCTATGCCGGAGATTACAGGTAACGCAGGCGGCACGGCTGAGAGCGTTACCCATTACGTTCCAGACGTCGACGCAATCAGAGACCCCAGCCCAGAGCCTCATGCGCCGTTCCATCCTCTCCGTTGTGTGTGCCTGTTCTCTCCTTTCCGTCCTCTCCTGCCGTGAGAAGGCCCGTCCTCCTCAGGAATTCTCCGGCTCGGCGGCCTTCGCGTACATCCAGAGCCAGGTGGCCTTCGGGCCCCGAGTGCCAGGTTCCCCGGCCCACGAGAAAATGGGGAACTGGCTGGACAGCCTGCTGCGTGCCCGCGCCGACACGCTGCTGGTGCAGAGCTGGAACCATGTCACCGGCAAGGGCGACACACTGCGGCTGCGAAATTTCATGGCCCGCTTCAATCCTGCCGCAGAGAAGCGGCTGCTGTTTCTGGCGCACTGGGATAGCCGTCCGGTATCGGATAGCCCCACCTCGCGTGACTCCAGTCATGCAGTAATGGGAGCAAACGATGGTGGGTCGGGGGTGGCGCTGCTCCTGGGTCTGGCCGATGTGTTGAAGCGCACCCCGCCGACGGTCGGGGTCGACCTGCTCTTCGTCGATGGTGAGGACTACGGGGACTTCACCAAGTCTCCCAACGACGTGCTGATTGGCTCCCGCTACTATGGCGCTCACCAGGCTCCGGGACCCAAGCCGCTGTACGCGGTGCTGTTCGATCTGATCGCCGATAAGGATCTGCAGATCTATCAGGAGGGGAATTCCCTGGTGGGCGCCCCGGAAGTGGTAGAGTTGGTGTGGGATACCGCCAAGGACCTGGGCTACGCCGGATACTTCATCGCCTCACCCCGGCACACGCTGATCGACGACCACCTGGAGCTGCAGAAGGCCGGCATTCGAGCCATCGACGTGGTTGACTTCGATTATCCCGCCTGGCACACCCAGTACGATACGATTGACAAGGTCAGCGCCTCGAGCCTGCAGGTGGTGGGCGATGTGGCGGTGGAGCTCATCCGGCGGGAGGGAAGAGACTAGCATCCCGTTCTTCCCGCCTTTGTAAGCGCCGCTCTGCGCCGAGCTGGTCCGTAGAGAACCACCCCACCGCTTTACCGTACCACCATGCCCACATCCGAAGCTCGCGCCATGCTGCTGCTCCTGGCTCTGGCGGTGCTTGGCCAAGGTGTCAGGCATTTCCTCACTCGCCCTGGCCAGCCTCCCGGTCAGGTTCAACTCCTGGGCGCGCTGCCTCCGGCTTCGCCGGACGCCCAGCGTGATAGTTCCCTGCGGCAGGGTCGGCCTCTCGGTCCCACCGAGCGGATCAACGTAGACCTGGCATCCCCAACCGAGCTCACCCGGCTGCCCAAGGTAGGCATCCGGCTGGCCAAGGTGATCGTTGCCGATCGCCAGGCGCACGGTTCCTTCGGCTCCCTGGCCGGCCTCGATCGGGTGTCAGGAATTGGCCCCGGACTGCTCAAGACCCTGAGTCCTCACGTGGCCTTCAGCGGGTCGGCAGGTCTCCCAGGGTCGCCGTTATCTGCCACTGTCACTCCGGCTCCGGCTTCCCGGTCGGAAACCTCTCCGCTGGACCTCAACACGGCGTCCACCAGCGAGTTAGATGCGCTTCCCGGAATCGGTCCTTCCAAGGCGGCAGCCATTCTGCAGTACCGCGAGCGGCAGGGCCGGTTTTCCTCGGTAGACGAGCTGGAGCGGGTCCCCGGCTTTGGACCGGCGGCCGTCTCGCGCCTCCGGGATCAACTCGTTGCCCGGTAAGGGGACGGCTAAGGTTCGCGGCGCCACCAGCCGATTATTACCCCAGTCCACCCATACCTCCTCAAGACGGCGAGTCCATGGCGACGGCAGCAGCCGGTGGTGATCGGCTCGGCGAAATCCTTCTCCGCGAAGGCCTGGTCACGCGTGAGCAGCTCGCGCAGGCCCTGGCGGAGCAGAAAAACTCCAAACACCGGCTCGGCTACGTGCTGGTAAAGCTCGGGCTCGTCCAGGAACTGGAAATCACCAAATTGCTGGCCCGGCAGTACCGCATGCCGGCTGTCGATCTCTCCCGCTTCGAGGTGGATCCCAAGATCATCAAGCTGGTACCCGCCGACATGGCCACCAAGAGCGTGGTCCTCCCCCTGAAGCGGGAAGGCCGCACCCTTACCGTCGCCATGGCCGACCCCACCGACCTGGGGCTGCTGGAAGATCTCAAGTTCATCACTCGGTTCGATCTGTTCCCCGTCATTGCAGGTGAATACACCCTGCGCAATCTGATCGAACGGCATTACGAGGCCTCAGACCAGCAGCTGCAGAGCATCCTCAAGGACATGGAAGAAACCGGTGAGGATGTGGAGGTGGTGGAGCAGGAGGAGGATGAGGCTGCAACTCAGGCGCAGATAGACGATGCGCCGGTGGTCAAGCTGATCAACGGACTCCTGACCGACGCCGTCCGCCGCGGCGCCAGCGACATCCACATCGAGCCGTTCGAGCACGAAATCCGGGTGCGCTACCGAATCGACGGAGCCCTGCTCGAGATCATGCGGCCGCCACTGAAAATGAAGGCAGCTCTCACGTCCCGGGTAAAGATCCTGTCGCAGCTCAACATTGCCGAGCGCCGGGTGCCGCAGGACGGGCGTCTGAAACTGAAGATGGGAAGCCGGGTAATCGACTTCCGAGTCTCGACCCTGCCGGTGCTGTTCGGCGAGAAGATCGTGCTCCGAATCCTGGACAAGGGTAACCTGACGCTCGATCTCACCAAGTTCGGGTTCGAGCCCAAGGCCGAGAAGGACCTGATGAAGGCCATCCTGAACCCCTACGGCATGGTGCTGGTTACCGGACCGACCGGCTCAGGCAAAACCACCACGCTCTACTCGGCATTGTCCCGGATCAACACGCCGGAAGTCAACATCATGACCGCAGAAGACCCGGTCGAGTACAACCTGATGGGCATCAACCAGGTGCTGGTGCGCACCGAGATCGGGCTCACCTTTGCCGCGGCGCTGAAGGCGTTCCTCCGGCAAGACCCCAACATCATCATGATCGGTGAGATCCGAGACCTGGAAACCGGCGGCATCGCCATCAAGGCCGCGCTTACCGGGCACCTCGTGCTCTCCACCCTGCACACCAACGACGCGCCCAGCACCATCACCCGTATGATCGACATGGGTATCGAGGCGTTCAACGTTGCCAGCGCAGTAAACCTCGTGGTAGCGCAGCGTTTGATCCGGCGCATCTGCAAGGACTGCAAGGCAGAGCACCAATACACCGATCCGGAGCTGGCGGCCCTGGGCACAAATATTGAGAGTTTGCGCAAGCTCACGTTCATGAAGGGCACCGGCTGCGACACGTGCAGTGGCACCGGATACAAGGGCCGGGCCGGTCTCTATGAAGTGATGGCGCTGTCGCCAGAGCTCAGACGCATGATCCTTCGAGGCGCTTCGGTCGTCGAAATTCGAGACCAGGCGGTCTCCGAAGGCATGCTCACACTGCGCATGGATGGCATGAAGAAGATCGAGCGTGGCATTACTACCCTGGAGGAAGTGGTCAAGGAGACTGCCGAATGACGCTGAACCTGCGAGCACTTCTCGAGGAAATGATCCAGAAGGATGCTTCCGACCTGCACATCACCGCAGCCGAGAAGCCCAAGCTGCGGGTAGACGGCGATATCGTCGACAGCTCCGTGCCCGATGTGCTGACGCCCAAGGACACGCTCCAGCTGGCGTACTCGGTGCTGACCGAGAATCAGAAGAAGCGCTTCGAAACCGACGATGAGCTGGACTTTTCGTTCGGTATCCAGAACCTCGCGCGGTTCCGTGGCAACGTGTTCAAGCAGCGCGGATGCGTGGCCATGGTAATCCGCATGATTCCCTTCAATGTGCGAACGTTTCAGGAGTTAGGTCTTCCGCCCGTCATTGCCAAGCTGGCCGAGCGGCCTCGCGGATTGATTCTGGTTACCGGTCCAACCGGCTCCGGAAAATCCACCACTTTGGCCGCCATCATCGACAAGATCAACAAGGAGCGGAAGGGCCACATCATCACCGTCGAAGATCCGATCGAGTTCATCCATCGCCACCAGGCGTGCATCGTCAACCAGCGCGAGATCGGCACCGACACCAAGACTTTCGCCAACGCGCTCAAGTATGCGCTGCGAGAGGATCCGGACGTGATCCTGGTGGGAGAAATGCGCGACCTCGAAACCGTTGCGGCCGCGCTGACAATTGCGGAAACCGGTCACCTGGTGCTCGCCACCCTGCACACCAACTCCGCCGCCGAGTCGATCAATCGGATCATCGACGTGTTCCCGTCGAACCAGCAGTCCCAGGTCCGAGCCCAGCTCGCCTTCGTGTTGGAGGGCGTCATCACACAGACTTTGCTGCCCAAGGCAAAGGGTCGGGGACGTTGCATGGCTGCCGAGATCATGGTAGCCACCCCCGCTATCCGGGCTCTCATTCGCGACGACAAGATCCACCAGATCTACTCCGCCATGCAGTCCGGCAAGAAGTTCGGCATGCAAACCATGAATGACGCGCTGTACCAGCTCTACACCAGCCGCGAAGTATCTCAGGAAGAGTGCGAGCGGGTCTCCAGCGACCCCAAGGAATTCCTCCGGATGATTGGAGTGACACCCTTGGAAGACGAGGGGATGGGCGGGTCGGACCGCCCGCAGCAGGGTCAGCAGAGATCCGCTGGTCGGCGGTAACCAAAGGGCGTACCACCTGCGCCCCTGAATCGGAGAGGACCGATGCCACTGTTCGAATACACCGCGCGCAATGCCGCGAATGGCCAGATCCAAAAGGGCCAGGTGGATGTCAAGTCGAAGGAGGAGGTCAGCGCCTACCTTCGGAAGAACCGTTTGATCCTGGTAAGCGTGCGCGAGGCGCCCACCAAGATCACGCTCGGCGGCTTCCGGAAGGGGAGGGTCAAGACCCGCGACATCGTCATCTTCACCCGTCAGTTCGCCACGATGATCAACGCGGGACTTCCGCTGGTTCAATCACTCAGCATCCTGGCATCGCAAACCGAGAACAAGACGCTGCAGGAAGTAACCCGGGCAGTGGTGCACGACGTCGAAGCCGGCAACACGCTGGCCGACGCCTTCCGTAAGCACCCGCGGGCCTTCAGCGACCTCTACGTCAACATGGTGGCCGCTGGTGAGGCCGGCGGTATTCTCGATACCATTCTGATCCGGTTGGCCACGTTCCTCGAAAAGAGCGACGCCCTCATCCGCAAGGTGAAGGGTGCCATGGTGTACCCGGCGGTCATCATGAGCGTCGCCGTGATCGCTATCGCGGTGCTGCTGATCTTCGTGATCCCCACCTTCCAGAGCATGTTCGCCTCGGTCAATCTGGAGCTGCCGCTGCCGACCCGGATCGTGATCGGCATGTCCCAGCTATTGATTGGCTACTGGTGGGCCATCATCGCCGCCATTGCCGGCGTGTTCTTCGCCTTCAATCGCTACTACGCCACTTCGAGCGGCAAGCTCCAGATCGATGGCCTGATGCTCAAGGCGCCGGTGCTGGGCGACATCCTCCGGAAGTCGGCCGTATCGCGCTTCACCCGGACGCTCGGGACGCTGATCTCCTCCGGCGTATCGATTCTCGATGGACTGGAGATCACCGCCAAAACCGCGGGCAACATGGTGATTCACAACGCGGTCATGGAGTCCCGCCAGTCGATCGCCGGCGGTGAGACCATCGCCGCCCCGCTGGAGAAGTCCAAGGTGTTTCCGCCCATGGTGATATCGATGATCGCCGTTGGCGAGCAAACCGGCGGCCTGGACGAGATGCTCACCAAGATCGCCGACTTCTACGACGAAGAGGTCGACGTCGCGGTTTCCGCCCTGCTCTCGCTCATGGAGCCCCTGATGATCGTCGTCCTCGGCGTCATCGTCGGCGGCATGGTGGTGGCGATGTACCTGCCGATCTTCGACATGATGAACGCGGTGCAGTAGAAGCGGGACAGGTGGGCAGCGGGCGGCGGGGCAGGTCATGAGACCTGTCCCGCGTCCTATTTTCAGGGCCCATAGGTCCGGTTTGGTGCGGACGCTCGCTGTTATCAATTGCCCCGCTGCCCCGCTGCCCCTCCTCCGCTGGCCCTGCTCTTGCCTTTCCACCCGCGTCTGCATCCCGATTGGCAATCCAGTCCAATAGTTCTGGAGGCGTCACATGGCAGGTAACAGACTGGTACTTCTCACTCTAGCCCTTCTGGTGGGGTGCGGCGGCGACAAGGGAAAGTCTTCCCTCATCGATGAGTCCGACCGCGATCTGCAACGTCCCGGGGTAGATGCCAGCGCCCCGCTGAATGATCAGGGCTCCAAGCCGGCGGCCAAGCCATCTACCAAGACTGCGTCAAAGCCGGTGGCTAAGCCGGCTGCCAGGGCCACCAGCATGACGCTGTCCTCAGGGACGGCGATCTCGGCCAAGTTCGACGGGGGCATCAGCTCCCGGACGCACAAGGCGGGACAGAAGCTGACCGGCACTGTGTCCTCTGATGTAAAGGACAAGAACGGCCGCGTGGTCATTCCGAAGGGCTCCAAGGTGTATCTCACCATTGCCGCGATCCACGAGTCCGAGAACAAGTCGGACAAGACCGGCAAGCTGGTTCTGACCCCAACTCTGGTGTCCATTGCGGGTAAGACCTACCCGCTCAAGGGGTCTGCCACGGCACTCGACCGGACCCTCAAGGACCGGAAGACCAACGCGGGTGACCTGGCCAAGGTCGGCGCTGGAGCCGGTGCCGGCGCCCTCCTGGGCACGGTGGTGAGCGGTGGAAGCACCAAGGGCGCCATCATTGGCGGCGTCGCCGGTGCCGCAGTAGGAACTCAACGGGCGGTCCAGACCCAGGATCGGGATGTGGTCGTTCCCGCCGGGTCTCGGATGAAGGTCACCCTGGGGGCGCCTTTCCGCCGTATCTGACCCACTCGCAAGACCCAATAGCCCCGGACGGTTAACCCGTCCGGGGCTGCTTTTTTCCGGCTGTCGGCAGCGGCAAAAAAGGCTATACTCCGACATGTCCAGAGCGTTCGTCAACGAGGACGCCGGTACCGGCGAAGCGCCCCGGTATCCGCTTCCATCGCCCGAAGACCCCTCCTACGACCTTGCCGCAGCCAGAGCGCTGCTCCGGGGCGCCGATGCAGGCGACACGGCGAGCGCTGAGTCCGCTACCGGCTACTATTGGGGAGAGCCGAAGCTTCTGCCCTGGATCGAACGTATTCTGGAGGAGGCTCGGGAGGATGGAAACGAGCGCCTGGAGCAGCTGGCCGAGCGTTACGTCCGGGCTTCCAACCGGCAGACACGCAGCACGCAATCCTAGGGGGTGTGATGGATCGAAAGAGAGACCAATCGGGCGAGATCGACGAAGCGCTGAACCCGCACCGGGGCGAGGAGCAGGCGCGCGCTCGGGAGCATACCGCGGACATCCTGGCGCGCCGAGGCGTTCTGTTGAACGGAGACGAGAACGGTGATGAGCTGGCCGATCTCTGGTCGGCGGTCGACCGGTTCGAGTCGCTGGTCGAATCCCGGGGGGGCGACACCATGACCAACTCGCCCGATTCAGCAGAGCCGGACAATCCCAATTTCGTACTCCCCGAGCGCAAGGCTCGCGAATCGGCCGGAGACTATACCCGGCGAATCCTCGAAGCGGCCGCCAGGCTCACCAGCTTCGAACGCTGAGCTCGCGCGGGCACCAGGCCTCTGGTGCCTCGGTCGCCGCGCAGAGACGCTAATCCCCGCTCTAGCCCCTGCGCTGCAGGCGCGCCTCCCGCCGGTAGGGGAAGACGTCCACTACTTCTCCCTGCGAAAGCTTCCGTTGCACCTCCAGCCAAAACTCGATGCCAAGAAGATCAGCATGGGCGGCCAGAAAGGTGTCTCGTAGCTGTTCGGGCGGGAGCAGGAAGGTTCCGAACTCCTCGGGAAAGACATCCTGCTCGCTTACGTGAAACCAGGGCTCAGCCGAGAACTCATCTTCCATCGAGGTGGGCTGGGGCAGGCGTCGGAAGCGGCACTCGGACAGCAGGCAGAGCTCATCGTAGTCGTAGCAGATGACCCGGCCATGTCGAGAAACTCCGAAGTTTTTCGCCAGCATATCTCCGGTGAAAATGTCCGCCGCGGCGAGATCCTTGATGGCGTTGCCGTAATCGATCACCGCTTCCCGTGCTGCGGCCTCATCCGCCTGGCGCAAGAACAAATTCAGGGGAATGACCCGCCGCTCGGTGTATAGATGGCGCACCACCACGCGGTCGCCTTCCACCCGCACGGTTGAGCCGGCTACCGCGAGGAGATAGTTCAGCAGGTCCTCGGGGAAGCAGTGGCGGGGAAACTCGAGGTGCTCGAACTCCTGGGCATCCGCGAGCCTGCCCACCCGGTCTCGCACGAACACGAAATGGTATTTGGCCATGACTGCCCGACGGGTGGTGTTCTTGGGAGCGCCAAAGCTGTCCTTGATGATCTTGAACACCACGTTCCAGGAGGGCAGCGTGAACACCGCCATGACCATGCCTTCGTCGCCCTCGACAAAGGAAAAACGGGCGTCCGGCTCCTCCAGGTGCTGCATCAGGCCGCGATAGAGCTCCGTCTTTCCATGCTTGTTATGCCCGATGGCCGTGTACAGCTCGTGAATCTGCTTGAGCGGCATGATCGTGCTCAGGAAATCCACCAGCGCCCTGGGCCGGGGCGCGTCAACCCGGAAATAGCTCCAGCTGAACCCGAAGACGACGCTGGCCTCGTCCGAGCTCATCAGCACAGCATCCACCACGATCCCTCGCTCGGCGTGGAGCAGCGGGAGCACCAGTGGAATGGTGGCTGAGCCCGCGCGGATCCGGCCGACCAGGTAGGCGCCTTTGTTTCGATAGAAGATCGAGCGAAGCAGGTCGAGCTCCGGCGGCTGCGGACTCGAGGTTTCCTGCCGGATGCGCGCGTCGATCAGCTCAGCCACCAGCGCGGCATCCCGGTCCAGCTGGGCGTAGGGAACCGTCCAGGGGATATGGCTCAGGATACGGTGAATCAGGCTGGGATCTACTCGGGACAACGAGTGAGTGTCGTAGATCCCGGGTTCCCTCTCCGAGTCAGGCGGGGGCGTGACAGCCTGCAAATACTCGATGGCGGGGTCCACTCCCACTGTGCTGAACACCCGCCGGGTAACCGAGTTGAAGAAGGTCTCCGCCAGCTCCGCGTCGGCCCGGCGGCCAACGCGAGAGGCGTGCTCGAGCTTCATTGCGCCCCACACTGTTCGCTCCATGACCGCATCATCGAGAATGTCGCGGACGTCGGCGACGGCAGCATCGACGTGGGCCTTGTAGAGCTCCAGCCGGGCGGTTGCGTCGGACTGAGAGCCGGCCCAGTCGCGCTGCTCGAACCTTCGGCGGGCCCGGCTGGTAATCTCTTCGAACCCGCGGGCATACTCATCATAGGCTGAGTGGATGGCCGCGACGGCGGCGCCCACCGGACGAAGCATCGTATTGCTGTTCATCGATCACCCAGTCAGATTGCGGCAACCCCAAAACAAATGTCGATCGTTCCGGCGACAAGGATCCCTACAATGTCAGCCACTCGTACCGCGACGCAGCCGCCAGCTCCCTCCTCCGTCCAAGGAGATCCCATCACGCTCCGCAATGGCCGACTCGAGGTGCCGGCCCAGCCGATCCTTCCCTTCATCGAGGGCGACGGCACCGGACCGGACATCTGGCGCGCCTCTCAGCTTGTATTCGACGGTGCCGTGGCCAAGGCCTACGGCGGCAAACGTCGGATTGCCTGGATGGAGGTGCTGGCGGGCGAAAAGGCCAAGAATCAAACCAGCAGCTGGCTTCCCGAAGAGACCCTGGCCGCCATCTCCCGCTATCTCGTTGCCATCAAGGGGCCCCTTACCACGCCCGTTGGAGGTGGCTTCCGATCGTTGAACGTGGCGCTTCGCCAAAAGCTGGACCTCTACGCCTGTGTTCGCCCGGTCCGGTACTTTCCCGGAGTTCCCTCGCCGGTCAAGGCTCCCCAAGACGTCAATATGGTGATTTTCCGGGAGAACACCGAGGACATCTACGCCGGGATTGAATACAAGGCCCGGAGCGAAGAATCGAGACAGGTGATCAAGTTTCTGCGAGAGGAGATGGGCGTTCAGTCCATCCGCTTCCCCGACAGCAGTGCCATCGGAATCAAGCCGATCTCCGAGGAGGGTTCGAAGCGGCTGATCCGCTCTGCCATCGAGTACGCCCTGGCCGAGAAGTACGAGAGCGTCACCCTGGTGCATAAGGGCAATATCATGAAATTCACCGAAGGCGGATTTCGTGATTGGGGCTATGCCCTGGCTCGGGAGGAGTACGGCGCTACTGACTTGGACGGCGGACCGTGGTGCCGACTGCCCGGCGGGCTGGTCATCAAGGACGTGATTGCGGACGCCTTTCTGCAGCAGATTCTCACCCGGCCCAAGGAGTACGGCGTCATCGCCACCATGAACCTCAATGGCGACTATATCTCCGATGCCCTGGCCGCACAGGTGGGTGGAATCGGCATCGCTCCAGGCGCGAACATCAACTACATCACTGGTCACGCCGTGTTCGAGGCCACCCACGGCACCGCGCCCAAGTATGCCAACCAGGACAAGGTGAATCCCGGCTCGGTGATTCTGTCGGGTGAAATGATGTTTCGATATCTCGGCTGGCATGAGGCGGCCGACCTCATTATTCGGTCGCTGGAGAAGACCATTGGCCAGAAGCGGGTAACCTACGACTTCGAGCGGCTGATGTCCGGTGCCACTCTGCTCAAGACCAGCGAGTTCGCCCGGGCAATGGTGGAGAATATGTAGAGCGTTTACCGTTCACGGCCCTTCAGTCGATTGATATCCCTGCGGTCCTTTTTGGTCGGCCGGCCGCGATCCGGCACGAAGACCGAGTGAAGACTCTTCAGCTGCAGCGCCATCGCCTCGCGCGCGGCACGGCTCTGCGCCGTTTCCTCATAGAGCTGCAGCGCTCGAGCCGCTGGGCCGCGCTGGCTGGAGAGCTCGCGGACTACCACGTGATGCTCGTACGGTCCCTGCCGGATTCGGATCTCGTCGCCCACCTGTAGTGGCTTGGCCCGTTTTACCCGCTCTCCGTTGACCTGGACCTTTCCTCCCGCTACAGCTTCGGCCGCAAGTGACCGGGTCTTATAGAACCGCGCCGCCCATAGCCATTTGTCGATTCTGGTCTTGTCCTCGATTTCGTCCATAGGTGCAAAGTAGCGGCTCCCCGGCAGAATCCGAGGCCGCGACCCTGGATTGGGGCCCTTGGGGCTAAGTCTACAGCGGCGCGGCATTTGCGGGGCTGCAGCAGACCTACGTCTTTCATCAATGGGCATGCCGTGACGCACTTCATCCATCTGTGGCTCTGGTTGGCCGCCATTGGCACACCGCAACCGCCGGGCACCCCGACCTTCCGGGCTGACACCGGCGAGGTTGCCACTGCCGTTGATTCGACCCTGGCGCGAGCCGGAGAAGCCCTCGACCGGGGAAGGCCCTGGCAGGCCACCCGGCTGCTGGATCCTATTCTGCGCGATTCCTCCAGTCGGAGCCCGGCTGTGATCTTCCTGGCGGCTACGGCTGCGAGCGAGTGGGGTGGCTGGAACGAAGTGCTCCAGCTGCTGCAGAGGGAGTCCTGGATCGATTCACTGTATGAGGGTCGCGCGCGGGTACTGCTGGCCCGGGCTGCCCTGGAGCGGAACGAGGACAGCACTGCGTTGGGACACGCCGCCGCAGCCTTGAAACGCGCTCCCACCTCGAGCGAGCGTCTCATGCTGCTGGCCACCGCACTGGACCGAACCGAGGCGCGAGACAGCGCGGCGGCCGTGTACCTGCGCGCGGCACAACGCCTGCCGGAAATATCCGACTGGCTCCGGCTGCGTGCGGCCAGCCTGACCTCGGACAGTGCGGCGCGCGCACGGCTGTACGCTTCGATTCAGGATCAGCTGCCTCAGGGGCGGGTGCCTTGGGCCGAAGCCGCCGCCTACGAGCGTATCGGTGACCGGGCGGAGGCAGCCCGGCGATACGCGGTGCTGGGAGAGTCGTTGACTAGCCTGCGGCTCCGCCTGGCTTTGAGCTCCGACAGCGCCTCGCAGGCCGCCATACGGGAAGAGACCTTTGCTCTGCTTTCCGGAAGGATCTCACCCGCCGCCGCACGGCAGACACTGGTCCTGATCGACAGCGCTTTTGCACCGTTGTCGGCAAAGGAAGAGTTGATCGCCGCTCGAGCGGCTTCCGATGCCGGGCTCTCCGCCCGTGCTGCTGCCGGCTTTGCCCGGGCCGGAAGCCGTAATCTGGGCAACGGTCAGGACCGCTTCGACTACGCCAGCGCGCTCACCCGGCTCAAGCGGAATCGTGAGGCCGCGGCCCAGTTCAAACAGGTCCACTCGCCTCGGAACCTGGAGGCGCTCGCGGCCTATCAGGGTGCCCGTGCCTTAGTTCGTGACGGACAGCTCGAGCGGGGCCGTGCCGCATTGGCCCGGGTCTCCCACACATTCGCCAAGGACACTACGGCGGCTGCGTCGGCGTACTTCCTGCTCGCAGATTTGGCGTCGGACGATCGAGAGGATGGCAAGGCGCGCCACCTCTACCGGTTGGTCGCCAGCCGGTATCCGACCAGCCGATTTGCGCCCACTGCCCGTTTCCGGTCGGCCATGATCGCTCTCCTGAGCGGCCACTCGAAGGAGGCCGCCCGCGAGTTTGACAGCCTCACCGAGCGCTGGCCCAGAAGCGACGAATCCCTGGCCGCGGCGTACTGGGCCGGACGTGCGTGGGCCGCAGGAGGAGACAGTATTGCGGCTCGGGCACGCTGGCAGGCAGTGGTTACCCGCGACCCGCTCTCCTATTACGCCACGCTCAGCTCGAACCGGCTGGGAAATGATCCCTGGTCTCCGCCCGCTGCTCCAGATTCATTTGCCTCGGATCCGGTGATCGATCGGGGAGTCTCCCGGGCGGCATTGCTCTCCCGCATGGGCCTGCTGCAGGAGTCTCGCTGGGAGCTGGACCGGCTGATTCGTGCACCCGACACCTCGCCGGAACGACTGCTGGTGCTCGCGAACGCGCTTCGTGCGCAAGGCATGGCTGCGCCGGCCATTCAGCTGGCGCGAAAGGCGTTGGCACTGGGAGCCTCGGCCGACGCGCGGACCTACCGCCTGATTTATCCGGTGGTCCATGCCGACGCGCTGCTGGCCGAGGCCGCTGAGAAGGGATTGGATCCCAACTTTGTGGCGGCCCTGATTCGCCAGGAATCGAGCTTCAATCCGGCTGCCACGTCATCGGCCGGTGCCCGCGGTCTGGCGCAGGTCATGCCGGAACTGGGTGAACGCCTGGCTAAGGAACTCAACTATCCGGTCTGGGATCCCGTGCTGCTCTACCAGCCCGACGTCAGCCTCCAGTTGGGCACCTTCCACCTGCGCGAGCTCTTCGCCCAGTATGATCAGCCCGCCCACATCCTTGCGGCCTATAACGCGGGCGTCCCTCGGGTGGATCGCTGGTCCAAGCGAATCGGGGTGAACGATCCCGAAGTCTTTGCCGAGCAGATCTCCTTCGTCGAGACCCGAGACTACGTGCGGGTCATCCAGCGAAACGAGGAGATCTATCGCGCGCTCTACGGAGGGGCGATCACCACCCAGGCTCAGGCAGACATCCCGCCGGCCCCGGAAGAGGCCATCAGCAGCGGCGAATCGCCCATGTGAGCTTGGCTTCGGGGGCGCCATGCTCTAGTTTGGGAGCGCCCTCTCACATGCAGGGTTCAATCGGTTGCTTAACGCTTCCCAACCGCTGGATCTGCTCGAGCGCATAGGCGAAGGTCTTTTCGCCCTGGACCCTGACTGGCGCTTCGCCTATCTGAACCGGCAAGCCGAGCGGGTGCTCTCCCGTCTCTCCGGCACTCCCTCCACCGATTTACTTGGCACCGTCATCTGGGATCGTCCTGCCTTGGCCGACTCACTGCTCGGCCGCGCGCTGCATCGGGCATATGCCGATCAGACCGCGGTGGTGCACGAGGTTCCCGATATCGGCACCCGCGGGACGGTGGAGGTGCGAGCCTACCCCTCGGATGACGGCCTCACGGTGTTGCTGAGGGAGAATCCTCAAGCCGGGCATACGGCCCAGATTCTCGACGGCATGGACGAGGCGTTCCTTGGATGCGACCATGAATGGCGGGTCACCCACGTCAATGCCGGCGCCGATGCAATCCTGTCGCGGATGGGAGTACCCCGGGTTCGCCTGATTGGGCAGAACATCTGGCACGCGCTTCCGGAGCTCGCCGGCAGCCGGATTCAGGCCGAAGCCTTTCGCTCCCACGCCCAGGGCACCGCCGTCGAGCTGGAGGAGTTTCTCCCCGCGATCAATCGATGGTTCTCTCTTCGAATCGTCCCCACCCATAACGGCCTGGTTTGCTACGCCCGGGAGCTCCCGGATGGCATCCACTCCGAGCACGCCTTGCGGGCCAGTGAAGAGCGATACCGTCAGCTGGTCGAGTCGATCGATGATGTGGTGTTCCGGCTGGACCGCGAGCAGCGCTGCGTGGACGTGTTTGGGCGGTTCCTGGAGCGGGAGGGCTTCGACCCCGCGCACCTGGTGGGTCGGACCACCCGGGAGATCGTGGGTGACGACGACGTCGAACTGCACGAATCAGCCAACCTGCGGGCCCTGGCAGGAGAGACGGTTACCTACGAATGGATACTCCGCGCGCCTCGCGGCGTGCGGCACATGCAAACTACCCTCTCACCGCTGCACGGCCCCTACGGCGAAATCACCGGTATCGTGGGGGTGGGCCGGGACATCAGCCAACGAGTCGAGGTGGGAAGGGAGCTGCAGCGCTGGGCCCGCATCTTCGAGCATGCCGGCTGGGGCGTTGCGATCGTAAGCGCCGACGGCAGCATCGAAAGCGTCAATCCGGCGTTTGCCGCCATGCACGGCTGGAGCGTGGAGGAGCTTCGGGGCAAACCGATGGCGGATCTCTCCGCCTCCCCCCACGAGTTCCCTCGAATGAATCCTCTCTTTGATGAGCGGGGTCATCAAATCTGGGAAACCGAACGGGTCCGGCGGAACACCCAGGTATTCCCCGCGCTGATCGACGCCACCGCCGTGAGAGACGTGGATGGCCACATCATCTATTACGCCGTCAACGTTCAGGACCTGACCGAACGCCGCCGGGCCGAGGAGCAGGTCCGCCAGGCGCAAAAGATGGAGGCAGTTGGCCGGCTGGCCGGTGGAGTGGCCCACGATTTCAACAACATGATGATGATCATCATGGGCTTCAGCGATTTCCTGCTGACCACCCTGGATCGCACTGATCCTCGCTGGGCCGATGCCGACGAGATCCGTAAAGCCGCCGAGCGTGCCATGCATCTGACCAGGCAACTGCTTGGCTTCGGCCGGCAGCAGCTGGTGGCTCGGCACGTGCTCAGCCTGAATGAGGTGGTGGCCGGAATGGAGCGGATGCTGCGTCCACTCTTGGGCGAGGACATCCGGCTGGTCACCCGATTATCCGTGGGACTGGGCGGCGTGGAAGCTGACTACGGTCAGATGGAGCAGGTGGTCATGAACCTGGCGCTCAACGCCCGCGACGCCATGCGCGGAGGTGGCCGCCTGACCATCGAGACGCTGGACGTCGACCTGCCCGAGGGCTACGCCTACCGACAAGTGGGACTCGACATCCCGTCCGGACCATACGTGATGCTGCTGGTGTGCGACACCGGACACGGTATGAGCCCCGAGGTCAAGGCCAGGTTATTCGAGCCGTTCTTCACCACCAAGCCCGTCACCCAGAACACCGGCCTCGGCCTGGCAACGGTATACGGAATCGTGGCGCAGAGCGGAGGTTACATCTGGGTCGACAGCGAGCCTGAGCGCGGCACCACCTTCAAAATTTGTCTTCCGCGGGTCGAGCCGGAGGACGAGCTTGCCCCGACCCCGCTGGAACCGAGCCGGCCGGGCCGGGGCTGCGAGCACATTCTACTGGTTGAAGACGAAGACGCGGTACGCAGCGTGGCGGCCCGGGTGCTGCTCAACCAGGGTTACACCGTCATTCAAGCGCGTAATGGCGAAGAAGCGCTCGACCTGCTGAGCGAGTTGGGAGACGGCATCGATCTGGTGCTGACCGATGTGGTAATGCCTGATATGGGCGGGTTGGCGCTGGCGGAGAAGCTCAAGGCCACCAAACCCGAGCTCAGGCTGCTCTACATGTCCGGCTACTCCGAGGCCGATAAGCTGCAACCGGGAATGAACAACTTCCAGTTTCCTTTTCTTCAGAAGCCGTTTTCCGCCGAAAGCCTCATCGTTAAGGTCCGGGAAGTCCTCGACGCCAAGCGGTCGTAAGAAATCAGCAGGTCATGCGTCACATCATGCGGGCCGGTCAGTCCCGCATTTTTGCTGCCGGATTAACCGGATCGCCGGGGACCGCGCGGCTACCTTCAGATGGTTGCGATTATGCAGTTAAGTGCTTCAGATCTAGATATTTAGAAATGGAGGATGCATGAAGACTCTTTGGCTCCCGGCAGCAGCACTTGGGCTGCTGCTGGCCTGCTCCTCGGGGGAGAACCGTCGCGGGGGCGATACCGGCATGGCCGACAGCGCGCCGGGCGGGATGAGTAGTCATGACACCATGTCCATGTCCGGCGACTCGTCCACGGCCGTAGGCGGGAACACCGCCGTGACACCCGAGGGAGTCCTCTCCCAGATGAACGTGGCGAACACGACGGAAATTCAGGTCTCCACCCTGGCATCCAAAAAGGCCAGCTCGCCTGCGGTCAAGCAGATTGCCAAGAAGCTCGAGGCCGATCACACGAAGAACCGCCAGGAGGTGAAGGCCCTCGCGCAAAAGCTCAATGTCAATCTGACATCGGCTCAGGGAGGGAGCGTCGGTGCGGCCGATAGTGCCGCCATGCCGGCGGAGCTGCAAGGCAAATCCGGGAGCGATTTCGACAAGGCATTTGTCCAGCATGAAATAGACGATCACAAGGCCAACATCGAGAAGATCGAGAATCAGATCATGCCCTCGCTGCAGAACGAGCAGGTCAAGGCCTATCTGCAACAGACGCTGACCGCGATGCAGGGGCACCTGAGCAGTCTGCAGAAGGTGCAGCAACAACTCGGTAGCTGAGCGGGATCACAGCCCAGGGCAGAGGACCATATATGGAAAGCAAGGTCAAATTCGCCGGACATCCGGTGCATCCGATGCTGATCGTGTTTCCGCTCGGGCTCCTGGCCACGGCGGTCATCTTCGACATCATCTATCTGGTGTCGAGCAACGCGCAATGGACTCTGGTGGCCTACTACATGATTGGCGCCGGCATCATCGGAGGCCTGGCCGCGGCGGTGTTCGGCTGGTTGGATTGGATCGCGATTCCAGCCGGGACCCGCGCCCGCAGGGTGGGTCTTTGGCATGGCATCGGCAATGTGGTGGTGGTGGGTCTGTTCATCCTGAGCTGGGTGCTGCGGAGGGAGAACCCGGAAGTCCCGCCCACGGGAGCCATCGTTGCCGGGCTTACCGGGGTGGTCATCTCTCTGGCAACTGCCTGGCTGGGTGGGGAGCTGGTCAATCGTCTGGGTGTGGGAGTCGATGACGGAGCACACCTGGACTCACCCAGCTCTCTGTCCGAGTTGCCGGCCGGCGCCGGGCTCGGCGGCGCACCTCGAGCTGCCGGCACCGAGCGGCGCGGTTCAGCTCCGGCTTAGGGACAACGCCTCTTTGTCAGCCCGGCTCATTCGCTTGATGGCGTGCTCCCGACGCAGCGCCTGTCCCCGGTCTTCCACCTGCTCCAGGTACACCAGAACAACCGGCAACCTGGAGCGGGTGTAGGCCGCACCACACCCTCGATTGTGCTCGGCCAGCCGGCGTACCGGGTCGGTGGTAATGCCGGTGTACAGACTGCCATCGGCGCAGCGGGCAAGATAGACCGTCCAGACCATTTCTAATTATAGAGGGCACTACCGGATGCCCGGTCGCCCTCCCTATCTTCGGCTGTCCCCCACGATAGCTAGGAGCTAGGCCAGGAGCTTGGAGCCTCTCTTCAGAGCCCCAGGCTCTCAGCCCCGAGCTCCGAGCTCGCAGCTACTCCGAGGTTCGATGGCAATCTCCGCTCCGTCTGGACGGGCGGCGGTACCTACGGTGCCAGACCGGCGCCGGCCCGGGAAGAACACACTTCCCGATCAGCGCACCCTGCTAACCTGGCTATTCGCCGGCCGGTTGGTGCTGGCCACGGGAGTCCTGCTGGGCGCCGGGCTGGTCTGGACCGAGCGTCCGCAGGAATCGTTCATCGTGAGCGTCTCGGTGGTGTTTGCCCTGATGTTCACGTTGTACGGTGCGGGAACGATCTTCCTGCTCCGGCGGAAACCGACCAACGCCTTTTTCTTTATCCAGGCTCTGGTCGATCTGGGTCTGGTTACCACCATCCTCCACTTTACCGGACAGCCTCAATCCGCCTTTCCCGCGTTGTACGTGCTGGTGGTAGCCGCCTATTCGCTGTTGCTGCCGCCGGGCTGGGTGGCGGTCACTGCGGTCCTCGCCTCGGTGCTGTTTCTGGGAGACACCATCTGGACCCACGGGGCCTCACTCGACACCGTGTCGTGGGCGCAAATTGGCGTGTTCAATCTGGTATTCGCGATCGTGGCGGTGCTGGGACACCGCCTGCGCGAAGCAGGCATGGAGCAGGCGACTCTCGCCACCGAGCTGCAGCGGGTACGTCTCGAGGCCGATGATATCCTGCGTAACATTCGCTCGGGTGTGCTCACAGTAGACGGGTTTGGCCGCCTCGCTTTCATCAATCCCACGGCGGAGCGCCTACTCGACCTCGATGGCGAGGCCCTGATCGGCCTACCGGTGCTGGATCAGCTGAAGAGCCGCTCATCGGAGCTCTGGGCGGCGGCGGTGGCGGGGATTCGTAACGGACGAAAGATCAGCCGGGGCGAGGGCATGGTGGTGCAGGGCGCCGGGCGAATGTTTCCCATTGGCTTGAGCACCACGACCTTTCGTCAGGAAGCGCAGGAGGCTCCCTCGGTCACGGCCATTTTTACCGACATCTCGGATCTCAAAGAGGTGCAGGAGCTGCATATGCGTGCCGAGCGGCTGGAGGCGGTGGCGGAGTTGAGCGCGTCGCTGGCGCACGAGATTCGGAATCCGCTGGCCTCCATCAGAAGCTCGGTCGAGCAGCTGGCCCGATCGAAGCACGCTGACGACGATGAGCGGTTTCTCTCCGGCCTTATCGTGAGAGAGAGCGATCGGCTCAGCCGTCTGCTCAGCGAGTTCCTCGATTTTGCCCGGGTGCGGGCAACTCACTTCGCCCCGGTGGATCTCCATTCCGTAGTGGTGGCCGTCGTCCGTCTGATTCGGGCCCACCCGGATTGCCGTCCGGATGCGGTGATTGCGGTGGAAGGCGGCCACACCCCGCTGGAAGGCGATGAGGATCTCCTCCACCGAGTGGTTGCCAATCTGGTGCTCAACGCCGTGCAGGCGGCCCGGGGCCCCATTCGGATCACCATTACCGTCGGCGCTGCGCAGTCATCCGAGATCCCGCACGGGACGGATCTGGAGCACGCCGTTCGGCTGCAGGTACGGGACAATGGGCCCGGTATTCCTGAAGAGGTGCGCGAGCGGCTGTTCCAGCCCTTCGTCTCCGGCCGCTCGGGCGGGAGCGGGCTGGGGCTCGCTATCGTTCAGCGTGCGGTCGAGGCCCATCGGGGCCTCGTTCTGGTCGATTCCGGGCCTGGGTCCGGTACCACTTTCACCATATTCTTGCCCGCCAAGATGGTGGCGGAGGATGCTGCATGAGTCAGAAGCCGTCTCTCCTGGTTGTTGACGACGAGTCGGGGATTCTCGATACCCTCAGAATCCTTCTCCGAAACGAAGGGTTCGAGGTGACCACCGCCCAGGGAGGAAAGGCGGGACTGGAGCAGATCCGATCGGGAACCCACGACATCATCCTCTCCGATGTGCGAATGCCCCAGGTGTCGGGTCTGGACATTCTGCAGGCGGCCCGGGAGCAGGACGCGATGACTCCCGTCATCCTGATGACAGCCCAGGCCTCCTTGCAAAGCGCCATCAGCGCCGTCAACTCGGGGGCCTTCTACTACATCCAGAAGCCGTTCTCCAACGATGAGCTGGTCGCAATTCTACGGCGCGCCTGCGAGTACCGGGCGGTCAAGGTCGAGAACACGCAGCTGAAGCAGGAGATCCGCCGGCGCGACAAAACCACCATTACCCGCCCGATCGGGAAATCGAAACGCTTCCTCGATGTGTTGAAACTGGCCGAGCACGTGGCGCCGACCGACTCGACGGTGCTGATTCAGGGCGAGAGCGGGACCGGTAAGGAGGTCATCGCCCGGTATATCCATAACCTGTCCAGCCGGAGTGATGGTCCCTTCCTTTCAATCAACTGCGGGGCGCTTCCGGAGAATCTGCTGGAGAGTGAGCTGTTCGGACATGTCAAGGGATCGTTCACGGGCGCCGTTCGAGACAAGCAAGGCCTCTTTGCTGCCGCCCGGGGTGGGAGCTTCTTCCTGGACGAGGTCGGCGAAATGCCGGCCTCGCTGCAGGTAAAGCTGCTTCGGGTCCTGCAGGAGCGTGAGGCCATACCGGTCGGGGCCACCGAGCCAATTCCGGTGGACGTCCGGATCATTGCGGCTACCAACCGGGAGCTGGAAGAAGAAATCCGCCGCGGCAACTTCCGGTCCGATTTGTTCTATCGGCTCAACGTCATCGCCATCAACTTGCCGCCGCTGCGGGAGCGGCGCGATGACCTGCTGCTGCTGATCGAAGCATTACTGCAGAACCTGGCCAGCGAGACCGGAACCGACCCGAAGGCGCTGGCCGCGGAGGCTCTGGATGCGGTGATGGTGTATGAATGGCCGGGAAACGTGCGGGAGCTGGAAAATGCGCTGGAGCATGCCGTGGTGCTGACCCGGGGCAACCTGATCGAGGCCGCATCCTTGCCCGAGCGCATCACCAAACGGCGGAAGGAGCCGCTGGTAGCCGAGCGGTCATATAGAAACCCCACTCTCGAGGTGATAGAGCGGGCGTACATCATGTGGGTGTTGCAGGCGGAGGGCGGCAACAAGACCCGCGCCGCCGAGGTGCTCGGCATCGACCCTTCTACCCTGTACCGCAAGCTCAGCCGCTACGAGGAGCAAGTGGAGGTGAAGGTCTAGGGAACATGGGGAACGACGGACGTGAGGAACGACTGCAGGTGCGCGAAGCAGGTGTCACCCTGAGCAAAGCGAAGGGGCCGGAACCCGGAGCTTGCCAATAGCCCACTGAGGGGAGTGGCTATAACTCCTTCGCTTCGCTCAGGACGACAATTCGTTCCCCCCGTTCCGTCGTGCCTCACTTACTACTTCTGGGCCACCTTGGGCTGGGATTCTGCCGCGGTGGTGACGTAGGCCTCGAGCAGTTGAGACCGAAGATCGGCCGGTTTGCGAGTGCTCAGAGGCGCGAGCTGGTAGAATCTGCGCTGTGCCCCCGCGGCGTCCCGCAAATGCAATTTCGCCAGCACCAGGCCGTCCCGCAGCTCATCCCCTCCAATCCAGCGTCGTTGAGACGTGACTACCGGCAGCAACCGTTCGCCCGCGTCTACCGCGTCCTTGAACTGCCAGGAGGCGATGGCCTGGCGGAACATCACGACGTCCCGGACCACCTGGGGCGCCTTGTAGCGATCCATTACCCTGAACAGACCCGCGTAAAAGCTTTCGTCTGCCACTCCTGCCGTCCCACCGTTGCGGAGCTGATCAATCACGTTGGCCTGCTCCAACCAGACCTCCCAGTTCCCCGGTGGTTGATCCGAGCCGACTGCGGCCTGCCACTGGTTCCACCGGTACATCGCGTCACGGCTGACTGGTCCAAAGGCTGAGTCGCTCGGGGCCAGGAACTTCCGGGATCGGAGCAGCGCTCCGAGCGAGCGCCCCCGAACCCGGGGAATCTCGGGCAGCGCCGGAATCGCCTCTCCGCCCGGAGCAGTTCGGGTGCCCTTCAGCGAGGACAGAACATTGAACCACTCCCCGGAGAGTGTGGGGAAACCGACCGCGAAATCCCGCCGGAAACGCCGCCGCTCGGCGCCGAGATCGAGCGTAGGATAGAAATCAGAGTTGGCGCCATAGGCCTCGAGCAGCGTTCCCAACTCATCCCGTCCGGCTATCCGCAATCCTTGGAGCACTTCCGGCGTGAGCGCCACGAACCGGCAAAGATCTTTCTGTAACATGGGATACTGGAAGACCGACCAATCCGGCGCGGACAGTCGGGGCCGGTTGCTTGCCACGATGAGCAGGTCACCGGAGGAGAGCTGATAAACGTCATACGAGGCGAAGTTCTGGTGCAAAGCCGCCAGGACGCTGAGCACCAGCCCGTCGTCCAGCTCGTATACGTGAATCCACTGCCCGAAGACGCCGTCTGGGGTAAGATAATTCTTGACCCTGCTGTAGAACTCGGTCGTGAACAGGCCGGAAACCCCACTGACCCAGGGATTCGATGGCTCGGAGACAATTATATCGTAACGGCGATGCTCCGAGGCAAAGTAGGACTTGGCATCGTCGATTACGATCTGGGAGCGCGGGTCGTCGAAGCTGCGCCTGTTTGCCGGATAAAAAAGACGGGAACCCGCGACCATCTGGGGCTCGATCTCGATGGTCACCAACTCGCGCAACGTGGGACTGCCCAGCAGAAGGTGGGAGGACATTCCGCTGCCCTGCCCGATCACTGCCGCTGTCTTTGCTTGGGGTGCGTGAGCCAGGGTCACCAGAGGGATCAGGGTCTGGGCGCCGGCATCCAGTGTCATGGGAACCCGCGCCGTCGTGTCGCTACAGGGCTGATACCACGTCGGCTGTAACGATGCGTCCGGCTTTCCATTGGTCGCCAGGGTGATCCAGCCGGCCGGTTTGGTTCTGCTGACGGTGACGGTTGCGGTGCGGCCGTCCCGGTAAAACAGCATGTCGCGGTCGTTCGGCCGCAGCATTTCTCCAGTGCGATACACTCCGCTGGCCAGCAGGTTGGAGTCCAGTCGCACACACCCGGCGATCAACGCCATGAACCCGACGGCTATGGCGAGAGCGGCGGGGACGAGACGGCGGACCTTGGGGATGCCGACACCGGCGTGGTGGAGCAGCAGCACGCCGATCCCCGTGTCCACCACCGCAGCCACAATCAACATTGGTTTGAGACCGATCAGCGGCAGCAGAACCAGTCC
>DASUVR010000335.1:0-4185 GCA_036378855.1 Gemmatimonadales bacterium
CGTCATCATCGATCCGATCAAGGTGCTGAAACAGGAGACCATGACCACAGCCGAAATAGCCGCACCAGCGTACCGGCCGAGCAGGGGTATCTGCTCTGCTGCCGTGGCGGCGATCAGCGGAGACCGGGCCATCTGGTCCAACGGCACCAGGTAGATGTAGGCGAGGTTGAGCAGGAGGTAGATCAGCAGAATGCCGGAGGTCCCGAGGATCAGGGCCAGCGGCAGGGTACGACCCGGGTTCCTGACCTCTCCTCCCATGAACGAGAGATCGGCCCAGCCATCGTAGGTCCACATGATGGCGATCAGGGCCGTCGCGATGAGGGATAGATTGATCCCACCGCTCCAGGCGGGGGTAAAGTGCGCGGTGCTACCCTGGCCTGCCGTGAACGCCAGAAGAACCAGCACGGCCAAGGCTCCGTACTTGGCCACGGTAGCCAGGTTCATCAGGACGGCCGCGCGGTTCACCCCCAGGTAGTTCAGAAGTCCCACTGCAATCACGGCAGCGGCGGCCACCCAGCGGACCTGCATCGGGGTCAGCGGAATGAATCGACCGAGATATTCGGCGAAGATGGTGGCAATTGCACCCAGGGCGGAGGCCCGGATCACCGTGAGCTCGGACCAGCCGAACAAGAACGCCGGCATCGGTCCGAACGCCTCCAGGATGTAGGCGAAGACACCTCCCGATCTCGGAAGCGCTCCCGCCAGCTCGGCCAGAGTGAGCGCACCAAAGAGTGCGATGATCCCGCCGAGCACCCAGGCCAGAAGGACCGGCCCAGGAGACTGAAGCCGTTCGGCCACGCTGGCTGGCACCCGGAAGATGCCACTCCCGATGGTGGAGCCGATGAGCACCGCGACGGCGCTCCAGAGGCCCAAATGGCGGGGTAGCCGTTCGCCCCAAGCATCGCGTTCTGGAAGCATGGCCAAATATACGCCTCGCCAGCTATAATGGCTCACATCACCATCTTGGAACACTTGAGTCACGATGACCGAAATGCAACGCAGGACCCCAAAGCTGCTCCGGCGGCTGGCATGGACAGGAGCAGCGCTGGCCTTCGGGCTCATCGTGCTCGGCGGAGTGGTCCGGATCACCGGGTCCGGAATGGGGTGCGGCGAACACTGGCCCCGATGCCACGGGGAGTGGTTTCCCCCACTCGACCTACCCACCATGATCGAGATCGGTCACCGCTGGGCCGCGGCGCTGGTCAGCCTGGTCGTTCTCGCGCTGTCCGCGGTCGCCTGGGCTCGCCACCGCAACGAGCCCCGGTTAAGGACACCGGCGACACTGGCATCGGTTCTTCTGGTGGTGCAGGTCCTGTTGGGTGCAGTAACGGTCAAGCTGGCGCTCCCGCCCTGGGTGGTGATCACCCATCTGGCGAATGCCATGGCGCTCCTGGCCGTGCTCATCATGACGGCACTTCGGGCTGGAGAGACGGATGGTCCGGCCAGTGGGGTGGATCGCCATCGACTCCAGAAGCTCGCGTGGGCCACCGCTGGTTTTGGGTTCGTCGTTATTCTCTTCGGAGCCCAGGTAGCCAACTTCAAAGCCGGCCTGCTCTGCCTCGGGTTTCCGCTCTGTAACGGAACGCTGCTGCCTCCGACCGCCCCGCTAGCCGCGCTCCACTGGACTCACCGGGTTCTCGCGTTCCTCTTTTTTGGTCTGGTGCTGACCCTCACGACTCTGGTGCTTCGGGACCGCACCTTCGGTCGCGGGGTCAGACGGTGGACCCTGATTGTTGCGGGCGTGACCGTGCTTCAACTTGGTGTGGGCGCCGTCATGGTCACCCGGCTGCTTCCAGCGGAGCTTCGCGCGGCCCACCTGCTGGTGGGCACTCTGCTTTGGGCCGCTCTCGTTGTCCTGGTCTTTGAGGCAAATCGAATCCCCACCGTTGTCTCCGCACCGCGAAAGACTCACGCCGATAAGCCCAGTCTGCTGGCTGATCTGGTCACGCTCACAAAGCCACGAATCATCTCGCTGCTGCTGGTCACCACCGTGGCTCCGATGTTCATTACTCCGGCGGGGCTGCCCTCATTCGCGCAGGTCGTCTGGGTGCTGCTGGGCGGCTACTTGATGGCCGGCGGGGCCAATGCCATCAACATGTGGTTCGATCGGGACATCGACGACAAGATGAGCCGGACCAGGTTGCGCCCCATTCCGGCCGGAAGGATCTCTCCGTCAGCCGGCCTGGCCTTTGGAATTGCCCTGGGACTGGCGGCCTTCGCGATATTCTGGTATCGAGTCAATTCCCTGAGCGCCTGGCTGGCTTTGGCCGGGCTCCTGTTCTACGTGTTCATTTATACCATCTGGCTCAAGCGCTCCAGTCCCCAGAACATCGTGATCGGTGGGGCGGCCGGCGCCTTTCCTCCGCTGGTGGGATGGACCGCCATGACCGGCGAGCTGGATCTCGCGGCCATTTACCTCTTTGCCATCATCTTCTACTGGACCCCGCCGCATTTCTGGGCCCTCGCGCTGATCAAGCAGGGCGAGTACGCTCGCGCAGGCGTGCCCATGCTACCGGTGGTGCATGGAGAGCAGCGCACGAAGTTCGAGATGCTGGCGTACACTTTGATCCTGCTGCCGCTCACGCTCATGCCGGCCTTGTTCGGTGCCCTGGGAGCTTTCTATGGATTGGCCGCACTGCTGCTGGGTGGCCGATTGCTCTGGTACTGTGTCCGGCTGTTGCGGGAGCATTCTTCGACACCGGTGGCCTGGAAGATGTATCGCTACAGTCTGCTCTACCTCGCCTTATTGTTCGTGGCCATGGGAATAGATCGGGCTCTCCCCTTCGGTCACCGTCCGGCCCGAGTGTTCATCCTCAATCACCCCGAGCGGGAGCTCGCAACCCCCGCAGGCGGGCACCACGACCGCTAGCGCTACTCGGCGGGTTCCGGCCCCTGGGCGGCTGGTCCGCCTCTGGCCCAGGGTCCGGGCCTATCGCGGGATGCTGGCTCTAGCCTCACTGACCCTCACGGTCAGTGCGCTACTGGGGTTGGCCTTTCCGATGGTCGTCCGCTACCTGCTGGACGCCGCCTTCGTTCAGCACGACCGGACCGTGCTCGACCGCATCGCTATCGGGCTGGTGATTCTTTTCAGCGTCCAGGCCCTCCTCAACTACGCACAAACCTATCTCCTGAGTGCAGTCGGGGAGCGGGTAGTGGCAGGCCTCAGGGCGGAGCTCTTTTCCAAGCTGCTGGACATGCCGCCCGGCTTCTTCGCCGAGCGCCGGACCGGCGAGCTCACCAGCCGGCTTACCACTGATATCGGACTGCTGCAGGGAGTCCTGAGCCATCAGATCGCGGAGTTTTCCCGCCAGATCCTCGCTCTGGTGGGTGGCATCGTCCTGCTCACGCTGATGCAGCCCCGCCTGACGCTGACCGCCCTGGGCGTCGTGCCTCTGGTGATCGGATCCGCCCTGTTCTTCGGCCGCCGGCTTCGGCGGATGACCGTCGGAGTTCAGGACAAGGTCGCCGAGGCCACGGCGGTGGCCGAGGAGGCATTCAGCCAGATCCGGACGGTCCAGAGCTTTGTCCAGGAGCCGGCGGAACGCGGGCGATACGATGAGCGGATCGGGGCTAGTGTCAAAGCGGCTCTGGTTCGGGCTCAGTTGCGCGGGGTGTTCTTTGGGGTGCTCACCTTCTCCACCTTCGTTGGGATCGTCTTCGTGCTTTGGCAGGGTGGACTGCTGGTGCTGGAAGGCCAGCTCACCCCGGGCGAGCTGGTGCAGTTCCTTCTCTATACCATCACCATCGCCGCGGCCATCGGGGCTCTGGCTTCGTTCTTCAGCAGCTATCAGGAAGCCGTCGGGGCGGCCGAGCGGGTGTTCGAGATCCTCGAGATGGAGCCAGGTATCACCGATCCTGGTTCGCCGGTGCCGTTGCCCCACCCGGTCCGGGGGGAAGTCGCGTTCGAAGGAGTTTCGTTCAAGTATCAGCGGGGGTCCTCAGTCCCCTGGATTCTGGAAGACATCAACCTTCGGTGCGCTCCCGGCGAAGTTGTGGCCCTGGTCGGGCCCTCCGGGGCGGGTAAGACCACTCTGGTGTCTCTGCTTCCCCGGTTCTGGGATGTAGACCGAGGGCGGCTCCAGCTCGATGGGATAGATGTTCGGAGTTTGCGTCTGGCGGACCTCAGAGGAGCGATCGGGATAGTGCCTCAGGACCCCGCGCTCTTCAGTGGTACCATCCGGGAGA
>DASUVR010000336.1:0-9958 GCA_036378855.1 Gemmatimonadales bacterium
CATGGTTCCCCTGCAGGTGATGTTCGGGGACACGACCTTCCGAGATCGCGTAGAGCTCAAGCCGGAGGAGTTTTACCGACGGCTGCGAACCTCGGCCGAGCTGCCGACCACCTCGCAGCCTGCTCCGGCAGATTTCATCCAGGTGCTCCGAGACGCGGCGCAGGAGGCGGACGAGATCGTCGCCGTGCTGCTCGGCTCCAATCTGTCGGGCACGTTCAATGCAGCGCAGGCCGCGATCAAGACCGGCAGCTTGCAGGGCGTGCATCTGGTGGACAGCCGCTCCGCCTCACTGGGTGTCGGGCTCCTGGCGCTGCGGGGGGCTGAGTTAGCCGCTTCGGGCTGGAACGGTGCCCGGATTGCAGAGGAGCTTCGGCGGATTCAGCTGCATACGGGAATGCTTCTGACGGTAGACAGGTATGACAATCTGCTACGCTCCGGCCGAATTTCCCGGGGAAAGGCGTGGCTGGCCGGGATGCTGGACGTCAAGCCGATCCTCTCCTTCGATGCCGATGGAAAGGTGGTTCCAATCGAGCGGATCCGTGGGCGGGAGAATGTGGAGGCCCGAGTCCTTGCCCTGCTGGACCAGCGCTTGACTCCACGGCCAAAGGTGGTCCGTTTCGGGGTAGCGCATGCCGATGCCCCAGAGGCCGCCCAACGCATCCAGGCTGCCCTGGTCGAACGGTACCATCCCCGGGAATGCCTGGTCAGCCTCGCCACCGGGGTACTTGGTACCCACGTTGGACCCGGAGCTTGGGGCATCTTCTACCAAATTGAAGACGATGCGCCCACACCGAAGAGAGGACCTCACAGGGAATGATTCAGGACGCTCGACCGGAGCGGCCCATTACGCAGCCACCGGAAGCGCTGCGAATGGCGCTGAATGCGATACAGGATTTGAAGGGAAATCACCTGGTTGTGCTCGACCTTCGCGGCTTGAATGATGCCACAGATTTTTTCGTGATTGCTTCGGGGACTTCTGACGCTCACGTCCGCGGTATCGCCGAGTCGGTCATGGAAAAGCTGAACCGTCGCGGCCACCACACCCACCACGTGGAGGGTCTGACCGGTGGCCGCTGGGTTTTACTCGATTTCGTGGATTTCGTCATTCATCTCTTTCATCCCGAGACCCGATCCTTTTATCAGCTGGAGCGGTTGTGGGACGATGCACCTGAGCTGCTGATCAGTGCTACCTAGATCGAGGATGTCTATGCTCCGCCGTGCCATTCCGGCCGTTCTTCTGCTCTGCCTGGTCGGACCTCGACTTGCTCAGGCCCAGTATTTCGGCCGCAACCGAGTTCAATACAGCTCGTTCGACTTCAAGATCATCCAGACCGAGCATTTCGATGTGTACTACTACGAGCGCGAACGGGTTGCCGCGATGGATGCCGCACGCATGGCTGAGCGAAGCTATGCCCGGCTGTCCAAGGTGCTCAATCACGACTTCCGGGAGCGGAAGCCCATCATCCTCTACGCCTCGCACTCGGACTTTCAGCAGACCAACGCCTTGGGAGAGCCGCCCAGCGAGGGAACGGGAGGCGTAACCGACTTCCAGCGGAACCGGGCAGTGATGCCGTTTACCGGCTCCTACGCGGAGTTCGAGCACGTCCTGCAGCACGAGATGGCGCACCAGTTCCAGTACGACGTCTGGTCTCGAGGGCGCTCCGGCGCCAACCTGGCTACGCTGGTCGCCATCAATCCCCCGCTCTGGTTTGCCGAAGGCATGGCCGAGTACCTGTCTATCGGGCCGATCAATCCCGAGACTGCCATGTGGCTTCGCGACGCCGCGCTGGAGGGGAAGCTGCCCACTATCGACCAGATGACGCTCGATCCCTATCAGTATTTCCCCTACCGCTACGGACACGCACTCTGGTCCTACATCGGCGAGCGGTGGGGCGACGATGCGGTCGGTGCCATCCTGAAGGGCACCCTGTCAGGCGGAGTTGAAGGCGCGTTTCGGCGGACGATAGGGCTCACCCTGGAGCAGCTCTCCACCCAATGGCGCGACGCAGTGTTGAAGAAGTATTTGCCCGAGATCGGGGCCCGAGCCAAGGCGCGGGCGGTGGCTACGGAGCTACTCACCGAGAAGCGCTCCGAGGGTACGCTTCACCTGGCCCCGGCCTTGTCCCCCGACGGATCACAGGTGGCCTATTTCAGCGAGAAAGACTTCTACTTCGTCGATCTCTATCTGGCGGACGGGCAAACCGGGAAGGTCAAACGCCGGCTCCTCAAGTCCGGGGTAAGCAGCAACTACGAGACCTATCGGTTCATCAACTCCCAGGCCAACTGGTCTCCCGACGGAAAGTTCCTGGCCCTCGCGGCTAAACGCAGCGGCCGGGACGACATCGTGATCGTGGACGTCAAGCGCAACAAGGAAGTGAAGCGGATCCAGCTGAAGCTCAGCGGGGTCACTACTCCTTCCTGGAGTCCCGATGGTCAACAGCTGGTATTCACCGGCTACGATGGCGGCCTGAGCGATCTCTTCATCATATCCCGGGACGGCAGCAACCTTCGTCGGCTGACCCAGGACAAGTACGCCGACCTGCACCCGGTATGGTCACCTGACGGAAAGACCATTGCGTTCGCCACCGACCGGGGGATGGAAACCGATTTCAAGACGCTCGCCATCGGCAATATGCGGGTTGCGCTGTACGATCTCGAGATGGGTTCCATCCGCGTCCTCGACCACATGGATCGAGGCAAGAACGTGAGCCCCCAGTGGGCACCCGATGGACGCTCGATTGCCTTCGTGTCGGACCGCAATGGCGTCAGCAACATCTACCTGTACGACATGGGCGACCGGGACGTTTATCAGCTGACGGACTTCTACACCGGGGCCCAAGGCATCACCCCGCTTTCACCGGTGCTGTCCTGGGCTCCCAAGGCCGACCGGCTGGCCTTCGTGTACTTCGAAAAGGGCAAGTACGACGTTTATACCATCAGCAACCCGCGGGGGTTGAAGCGTCAGCCCTACCAGAATGCGCCGGACAGCAGTGGAGTACTCGCCAGCACCACCGCTCTGCCCGTCGATACCACCCGCTCACTGCAGGTGCCGGATGACGTCAAACCGCAGGTAGGCGAGGGTGGCTCGATCTATCGTTCGCCAACGGGATTTCGCTCCTCCAGCGAAGTCGCCCGCACCGGGGACTCCGCGGTGGTGGCGCCGCCGGTCTCGATCGCTGCCCTGATGGACTCTGCCAGCTTCAACCTGCCGGACACGAGTGAGTTCAGCCTCAAGAACTACAAGATCCACTTCACGCCCGACTACGTGGCGCGACCTTCCATCGGCTATGCCCGGGACAACTTCGGGCGTGGGTTCTTTGGAGGGACCGCGATTGCTCTGAGCGACATTCTGGGCAACAAGCAGTTGATTTTTGCGGGCTACGTCAACGGCAGGATCAGCGAAGCGCAGGTGATGGCGGCATACGCCAACCTGAGTCACCGGATCAATTGGGTCACGGGTATTTCCCAGGAGCCCTACTACTTCTATGAGCCCAGCACCCTCAGGACAAACTCGCCTGCCCTGGGACTCAACACGTTCGTCACCAACATTCGGCGACTGGTAGTGCGGTCGGTATTTGCCCAGGGATATTATCCCATCAGCCGATTCCAGCGGGTCGAAGGCGCTCTGAGGTTCGCCAACGTAGACGACGCGGTCCTGAGCGTACTGGAGCCCTACGATCCCGGCACTGGGTTTGCTGTGGCAGACCCGACGCTGGAAACGAACAACCGGCCGGGCATCAACTACGTGCAGCCTTCAGTGGCCCTGGTCTTCGACAATTCACTCTTCGGCTATACCGCACCGTTTTTCGGCCGCCGCTGGCGCCTGGAGTATGCCCAGTCGATAGGCGACTGGAACTTCGCCCAGATCACGGTCGATCACCGGCGGTATGACAAGATCGCCGGGCCCGTCGTCTTTGCAACGCGACTGCTTTACTTCGGCCGGGTCGGCCGGGATGCAGACCGGTTCCGGATCTTCGGGGGAGGCACCGATCTGATTCGGGGCAACACTTCAGGCTCCTATCGCCGATCCGAGTGTCTGAACGCCACCGGGACGGTCAACCAGAACTCCAGTACCGGCTGCGTCGAGCTGGACCGGCTGGTGGGAACCCAGATGGGCGTTGCCACTGCCGAAATCCGGTTTCCCATCCTGACCCCGCAAATGCATTTCGTCCCCCAGGGCTTCCCGCCGATCGAGGGCGCGTTCTTCTACGACATCGGCGCGGTCTGGGATGCCAACTCGACATTGAAATGGAGCCGCCAACCCGGGGACGATCCGGTGAATGTACGGACGCCGCTCCAGGTGTTCGGTGCCGGGCTGCGGCTGAATGTGTTTGGCTTTGCCGTGGTGCGGGTGGATTATGCGTTTCCGCGAGGCCGCCCAGGGGTCAAGGGACTCTGGGCCTTGAGCCTGGGCCCGGCGTTCTGATACGGACGGGGAAGACACCCGCTTCCCCGCTTCCCTCCTTCCCCACTATTTTCCGCAGGTGAATTCCCACTCGACAATACGCGCGCTGGGCATCCTTCTGCTCTGCGCGGCATGCAGCGGCAAGGCCGACCTCGAGACCGGCAACCTGCCGGCCTCGGCGCGTTCGATGGCCAGTGTCAGCGTAGTGCGCCTGCCAAAAGAGGGTGGATTAGCCCGGCTCTATCGTGTTCCCGGCCTCGATTCGGCAGCATGGAAGCTAGCCGAGCGGTTGCCACCCATCGAACGCACCATTGGAGCCGACGCCGAGCAGGGACTCGTCTTCGTGCTCGACCGCAAGAACAACGTGGTGGCGGTCGACCTGGATACCCGCCGGATCCGCACCTTCCTCGAAAACGTCCGCTACGCCACACTGGGACCCGACGGCGCCCTCTACGCGGTAGACACCGCGAGCGCTGTGGTGCAATTGGTTCGCCGGACGCCGGTCCGGTTCCGGTCCAAGCTGCAGGGAAAGCCGGCTGAACTGCACGGGACCATGGACGGCGCCCTCCTCGCTCGGCTGGCCGGGAATAAGCCCGCGCTGGAGTTCCTCGGATCCGATCAGGCTCCGACCTCGACGCCGCTGCCCGAAGGGCAAGTCGCCTCCAGCTTCGTTGGCGACGAAGTTGCCGTGGCAGCCGATTCAGCCGTCATTCTCTTCACCCCTCGGCAGAAGACCAAGCCCCGTGTCATTCCCATCGAGGGCGATGCCCGCGCGGTGCTCTTCTCTCCGTCCGGGCACCGACTATACGTAGCCCGGGCAGCCGCGCCGCTCCTGATACTGGACCGGTTCGAGGGAACCCGGCTGCGAGAAATCGAGCTTCCCGGTCCTGCCAAAGGGCTTCGCAGCGATCTCTACGGCAGCTGGCTGCTGGTGCAGCCGGAGAGCGCGGATTCCGTCTGGGTTGTCGATATCGGAACCGGCAAGTATCTCGGCGCCACCGCGGCCCGCTGGAGCGACGACCTACCCGCGGTTGCGGCCCCCCACACGCTGCTGGTGCGGCGCGGCTCGGACGTGGTGGCGCTGGATCTGTCCGACAAAGGGTTTACCGAAACGGGACGGGTCGAAGGGGGCGCGAGCGATCTCTGGCTCCCCCTCGCTTGGCATCCCGCGCAGGAAGACGACATTCCGGTAGCGGCCGACTCCGCTACCCAGGCTGATGCTGACAGCGCTGCCGGGCGTCCCACCGTATACCTCCAGGTCAGCAGCTCCCAGAATCCAACCTGGGCCAGCGAGCTCTCCGAAAAGCTCAGAGCAGCCGGCCTGCCGGCCGCGGTGCTCACGCCTAAACGCCAGGAGGAGGCGTACCGGGTAGTGCTGGGACCCTATGCGACACGCGAGCAGGCCGAGGAGACCGGTCGGAAGCTCGGGATGCCTTCTTTTATCGTAACTGCTCAGGACCAACCGGCTCGATAGGGCGTTCACCCTTCGTGGGGGGCAGATCGCATGAAGCTTACCAAGCTGGAGCTCTCCGGCTTCAAGTCGTTTGCGGATACTGTGACCCTGACGTTTGAGGAAGGGGTCACCGCAATCGTGGGCCCGAACGGCTGCGGCAAGTCCAATGTCTCCGACTCCGTTCGTTGGGTGCTGGGCGAACAATCGGCCCGGCTGCTGCGGGGCGGGAAGATGGAAGACGTCATCTTCCAGGGCTCCGCTGCCCGCCGCCCGGTGAACGTCACCGAAGTCTCTCTCTATCTCGATAACAGCGATGGTGACCTGCCCATCGCTTACCGCGAAGTGGTGGTCACCCGGCGGCTCTCCCGCTCAGGGCAAAGCGACTACCTGTTGAACGGCTCCCCGGTTCGGTTGCGCGACATCCAGGACCTCCTGCGGGGCACCGGGCTTGGCAGCGACGCTGGAGTTGTGATCGAAGCCAAGATGATCGATCTCCTCCTCTCCGACCGCGCGGAGGAACGCCGGTCCTTGTTCGAGGAAGCGGCCGGGATCGGTCTCTACCGGGACCGGAAGCACAGCACCGAGCGCCGGCTCGAGGAAACGGCGGTGGACCTGCAGCGGGTCGAAGATCTGATCGCGGAAGTTCAGTCTCAGATCCGGAGCCTCGCGCGCCAGCGGGGAAAGGCCGAGCGTCACGCCAAACTCTCCGAGGAAAAGTTCAGCCTCCAGCTCACTCTGGCTCAGCGTCACCTCGACCGCCTGGCAGCTGAAGCCGCAGGCATGGAAGCCCGCTACGCCGAGCTGACTGACCTGCTGCCGCTGACCCGTCAACAGCTGGCCCAGATGGAATCGCAGCGAGAGGAGTGGAGCCATGCTCGAGGTAGCGCCGAAGCTCACCGCACTGAAATGAACCTGCGCCTTGCCGCTCTTCGAGTGGAGATAGGGCGGCTGGACGGCGATTTGGCTCTGGCCAACGAGCGTCTTGCCAACGCCTCGTCGCGCCGCCTTCGCGCGGCGGAGGAGCGGACCCAGATGGAGTACCGGGCCTCTCAGGCTGCGATGGAACAGGCGGCTGCCGCCGAAGACCACGAGTCTTCCGCCGCGGAGCACACCCGGATCGGCCGCGAGCTGATTGGCCGGGCAGAAGCCGAGGAGTCGGTGCGGCAGAAGCTCGGCGAGCAGCGATCCACGGTACGCCAGCTGGAGCAGGACTTACAAACCCACGCCCAGGCGATCAAGGCTCTCGAGGGAGAGCGCACCGCTTTGGAAGGCGAGCTCGCCTCATTGCGGGAGCGCACCGCGCAGGCCGAAATCCACCGTTCCAGCTTGCGGCAGGAGCTCGCCGGGGCTGAGCAGCGGCGGGACCAGGCGGTCGAGCAGGCGGATACGCTGGGGCATCAGGCTCGTGAGGCCGTTGCCGCCACCGATCACGCGCGGCACCTCGTGGCAGAAGCCCGCGAGCGAGAGGCCATGCATCGGGCAGATCGCCGGCGGGCCGAAGAATCTCTGGCCCAATTGACCGCTCGGCGGCAGGTACTGGAAGAGCTGGAACGGGACCGGGTAGGCCTGGCACCGGGAGCGGCGGCCCTGCTGGCGGCTCGGGAGAATTTTCAGGGCGGCGTGCTGGGTCCGCTGAGCGACTTCGTGAGCACTGGACGGCAAGACGCCGAGCTCGCGGAACGGCTGCTGGGCGAATGGATGCATGCCGTGCTGGTTCAGGACGTCGAAACCGTTAGCGCGATTCAAAGCTGGCACTCGGAGCAGCAGCCCGGCCCACTCGTCTTGCTGCCGGTTCAACCCGGTCCGGTCTGTTCGGTGGACGAGATGCCTCTTGACGATCGGTTGCACGCCGAAGGTCCGGCTGCAGGCTGGGTGCGGGCTGCGCTGGCCGGGTCGCAGGTGCTCGATGAAAGCGGCCGGGTACTGCGTCGGGCAAGCGGAGCGATTTTTCTCGCGGGGGTGGGAGCTCCCCTCGGGCCCATTCGCCGACGCGCCGAGCTCGCCACGTTGAGCGACGACATCGGGAAGGCCGAACACGGCATGAGTACGGCCGAAGAGGCCCTTCGGGCCATCGTCGAGCAGCTGGGGGCACTGGAGCAGGCACTGGGCCAGGCCGCGGCTGCAGCAGAACGGGCGCGTGACTCCGAGCGCCAGGCTATCGCCGCCCGGGAGGACGTCGGACGCATGGTAGCCAATCTGAGCCGCGAAACCGCTGAGGCAGATACCCAGATGGATCGGCTGACCGAGCGTCTGCTGCAGTCGGAACGGCGGCTCGGTGAGATCGATCAGGCGCTGGTAGCCGACGAGCTGGCACGCGGCCGGGTGGAAGAGGCGCTCAGCGCCGCCCGTGTTCTCCTCGCCGAGCTGGAGGCCGAACAGGAGGCCACCCGGGAACAGCGGGCTCATTGGCAAGTGCAGGAGGCTCATTTGGCCGGGAGCCTCCGGGCAGCCAGCGATCGCTTGCAGCGGGCCGCCCGGACTCGAAGTGAAGCAGAGGAAGCGGCGCGGGCGCTGTCGGACGAGTTGGCCCAGCTGGAGGCCGACACCGCGGCCATTGTCGCGCAACAGTCAGAGTGGCTGGAGCTGCGGGAGGAGCGCAGGGCTGCACTCCATGAGCTCGAGATGGCCAGCTCCCAGGCGGAATCCGAGCTGGCCCGGGCCGAAGCCGCGCTGACCGATGCCGATCGGCAGGTCGGAGTCGTTCGTGTGCGGCTGGAGAGCGCGGGCGAGGAGAGCCACGCGCTTCAGGTGCAGCTGACCGAAAGTGCCGGGTTCCGCCGCAGCATTGTCGAGCGAGTGGAAGCGGAGTGGCACCGGCCATTTGACCATCTGATTCAAAGCACGACGCTCCTCGACATGGATTTGGACAGCCTGGAGGCCGAAACCTCTCGCGTCCTCACCGCGCTGGAGGGCATTGGCCCGGTCAACCCTCTCGCGGTGGAAGAGCATGCGGAAGAGAGCAAGCGCCTGGATTTCCTGATTGCTCAGCGGGACGATCTGGTCAGCGCTCGGCAGTCCCTTATACAGGCCATCCGCGAGATCGACGGGACTGCCCGAACCATGTTTCTGGAGACCTTCACGGCGATCCAGGCCAATTTCTCCAAGGTGTTCCAGACGTTGTTTGGCGGGGGTGAGTGCGATCTCCGGCTGGCGACTCCGGACGAGCCGCTGGAGAGCGAGATCGACATCCACGCCGCCCCGCGAGGGAAGCGGACTCAACGGATTCATCTCCTCTCCTCCGGAGAGCGCACCCTGGTGGCGGTATCCCTTTTGTTCAGCATCTATCTCACCAAACCGAGCCCCTTCTGCCTCATGGACGAGGTGGATGCCCCGCTGGACGATGCCAACGTGGGGCGCTTCACCCGCCTGCTGGACGAGTTCAAGTCGGACACCCAGTTCCTGGTTATCACCCACAACCCCAGGACCATGCAGTCGGCCGACGCCGTGTACGGTGTGACCATGCAAGAGCCGGGTGTCTCGACCATTGTGGGGGTACGTTTGGGGGAAGGAGCCGAGGTTTAGAGTTCGCAAACGGGTCCTCCCGGACTCGCCGAGTTGGCATACCCCGTGCATCATTATCCTTCCGACTAGTCTGGGGCCGCATTCTACGGCCCCAGACCGTAACTGACCGACTCTCACACCTGGACCTGAACGCGCCATGCTCATCGTCATGCGCCACGGAGCGCCCGAAGAGGACATCCGACGCGTTGCCGCAACCATCGAGGAGATGGGCTATCAGGCGCGGCCCATGCCGGGAAAACAGCGCACCACGGTTGGGCTGGTGGGCAACGACGGCCGGGTTGACGCCTCCCGTCTTGCAGCCCTGCCCAGCGTCCAGGAAGTCATCCACGTTACCAAGCCATACAAGCAGGTGTCGCGAGAATGGAAGCCGGAATCCACCACGGTCAGGCTTCCCGGCGGGCTGACCATCGGGGGAGACGAGGTCGTGGTGATGGCGGGGCCCTGCTCGGTCGAGAGCGAGCAGCAAATCCTGGCGGCCGCCCGTGCGGTGCGGGAATCGGGCGCCACTGTCCTTCGGGCCGGCGCATACAAGCCCCGGAGCTCCCCCTATTCATTCCAAGGGATGGGACAATCGGGCT
>DASUVR010000337.1:0-8818 GCA_036378855.1 Gemmatimonadales bacterium
CATGCATGCCGAACCCGCCCGGTTTCATGAGTCGAACCTCTGGTCCACCCCAATCCGGGATCTCGGTCTTACCATCGAAGGCACCCGGCTGGAGCCAATTTTAGCCGAGTTCAGCGAGGAGCTCCGCCAGATCGGGATCATCCGGGTCCGGCCCCGGTTTTACCTCTCGACGGAATGGGGCGTCCCCTTCGAGACCGTGGCCATAGCCATTCCTTTCTATCTGGCCCGGCCCGATCTCACCGCGCTGCATGCTGAACGGGTGGGACATGTGGAGGGTTTTGACCGGGCCGACATCCTCAAATACCTGCGGCACGAGATGGGGCACGTAATCAACTACGCGTACCGTCTTTACGACCAGGAAGAGTGGGTGAAGCAGTTTGGCTCGATCACCCAGCCGTACTTCGAGGAGTACCGGCCGGAGCCGTTCAGCCGACGGTACGTCCGGCACCTGCCCGGCTGGTACGCCCAGAAGCATCCGGATGAGGACTGGGCGGAAACCTTTGCCGTGTGGATGACTCCGGGTCTGGACTGGCGGGCGGAATATGGCGGCTGGCCCGTGGCGTACGCCAAGCTCACCTACTGCAGCCGGACCATGAACACGCTCCGCGACCGAGACCCGGAGGTGACCAACAGTGAGCTGGACGAGGACGTGGCGGAGATCGAGTACTCGCTGGACCAGTACTACGGCCGCTCGGCCGACTCACCGGGGGAGCTACCCCCCGGGCTGGATGGCGCCATTCGGGCCATCTTCGAGGACTTGGGCAGCTTCGACCGCCCGGCGCTGGACGGTCCGCTGCAGCCCGCCGGCGACCTGATCCGGCGGCTCGAGCCCGAGCTCATGGCCAACGTGTTCCGTTGGACCGGGCACTTCCCGGAGCGCACCCGCGTGCTGCTTCGATATCTGGCAGAGCGAGCGGCCCAATTGGAGCAGGGGTATCCGGCGGAACGGGAGGACTCGGCCATCATCGGCCTGACTACGCTGGTAACCGGCCTGGCGATGAACCACGTGCAGCGGGGGAGTTATCTCCCGTGATCTCCTACTTCTTGTACCTCTCCTGAGCTAACTCTACGATCCGCTCTATCAGCTTGGGATACTCGATCCCCGCTGCCGCGGCCGACATTGCGAACTCACTGGAGCGCTCCAGATAACAGCTGGCGTTTACCTCCAGCACGTAGATGTCACCGGTATCGGTCAGCCGCAAATCCACCCGGCCGTAATCGCGAACCCGGAGGGCCCGGTAGGCATCCACCGCTACCTTCTGCAGCCGTGCCCTGAGCTCGTCGGGCAGGTTTGCCATGACTGATTTGGTGCCTTTGAACTCCTTGCTCCGCTCATCCCACGTCGCCTTGCTGTCCAGCACCTTCGGCGCCCCTTCCGGAAAGCCGGTGAAATCCACTTCGACCGGGGGCAGCGCCCGGGGTTGGGAGTTGCCCAGCACCCCGACGTAAAATTCCCGGCCGTCAATGAATTCCTCGGCCAGCGCCGAGTCGTTGAGCTCCTTCCGAATGACGGCAACCCGCTCCATCAGGGCGCCGGCATCGTGCACCAGCGACTTGCCTCCGATGCCGATGGAAGAGTCGGATCGGAGCGGCTTGACGAAAAGCGGCATCCGAAGATTGCCGCCCGTCTCGAACGCCTGTTGCCGGGAGAAGACCGCGAACCGCGGATAGAGGATCTCCTCGAAGGCCAGGAGCTTCTTGGTCAGGCCTTTGTCCTGACTCAAGTACAGCTCGCCGGGGCCGCTGCCGGTGTATTTGAGCCCGAGCAGATCGAGCAGTCCGGCTACCGGAATGTCCCCGAACACATTGTCCCCGAACATCTCCATAAGATTGAAGACGAGATCGGGCTTGCGGCGGGAGAGGCCGGCGATGAGCCGCTTGACGTCGGCGTGCACGCCGAGGATGGATACCCGGTGTCCCAGGCTCCGCAGCGCCTTGGCAACCTGGGGAACGACCGCCTCATACTCCTTCGAGTTTTCGTCTTCGCTGTCGAGATAGGTCAGGACGGTGATCTTCATGGTTACTCCGGCAGCTCCATGCCCCAGCGAGCCAGGGAAACCGGCAGGCCTCCATACTGCATCAGATCATCGTGAAAACGGCGGAGACTGTCGCCTCCATCCGCCTGTTGCTGGTATGACTGGCGCAGGCTCAGCAGCTCCCGTCGTCCCACGGCATAAGACAGCTGGTATGTGGGCCATGCGCAGTATCGCCGGACTTCGGCTTCAGCATTGGCTCGCTCGATCGGCAGGTGCTCCACCATGTAATCGGTGGCTTGAGCCGGAGACATGCCACGGGTGTGCAGCCCGACATCGAGCACCACCCTGATGGCTCGCCACAGCAGGTTGACCAACCGGAACATGCGCGTCTCGGTAGTCTGATAATAGCCTGCCTCCTCCATCAATTGCTCGCAGTAGAGCGCCCAGCCTTCCACCATGATGGGAGTCCAGACGTGGCGCCGAACCTCGGACTCGAGCCCCTGCAGCGTAACCAGATGCAGATGGTGACCGGGGTACACCTCGTGCGCCACCATCACCGGAAGCGCGTGGCGGCAATGGCCTCGAAGCTGCTGGGTCAGAGCGGCAGGCGGCAGTTCGGGATTGGGCTCGGTCACATAGAACCGGCCCCGGTGCTGGTCCAGATAGATCGGCGGCGGCTCGTAGGCAGCAAAGGGCACCAAACCTGCCAGGTAGGCCGGCGTAGGCACCACGTCCACTCCACTCTTCGGCACCGTAACCAGGCCGCGCTCGGTAAGAAACCGGCAGGCCCGTTCGACTTCCGAGCGGTACACCGCAAGCAGCTCACCGGGTTGGGGCGACTCGGACTGGAGCTGCTCAACTATCTCTCGCCAGGGGCGCCCATCGAGCTGCCGGGCCAGGGTCGCGAGCTCCTGGGTGGTCTCCTCCTGGAGGCGCTGTCCGTAGCGCCACAGCTCTCCGGGGCCCGGCATCAGGGCGTGCTCGTGCTGGAGTCTCCGGCCGAACTGTTGCTCACCAACGGCGAAGGCCTGCGGGTCTGAGGCCGGCTCGATCCGGTCGCGCAGGGCGGTACCGAATTCGACCAGCGCCTTGAGCGCCTGTTCTCCCGCCTGCCTGAGCTCGTCCGCGAATTCCCCGGCCGCGCCGCCGAAGCCGGCAACAACCTGGGCAACGAGCTGACCTCCCCCGGGGAGCATGGCGAGCGCGGTATCTACGAAAACGGATGGCGGTTCATCGATGGTGGCCTGCGCCGCCTCCAGAAATGCCGGGGTATCCCTCAACCGGGCCAGAACCGACGATGCTCGAACCGCAGGCTCCGGCTCGTCTCGGGTCAACAGCGAGTACAAGCCCTGAAACAGATGGGAAAGCCAGAATCCCGGATTGCGGACATGGGGCTTCTCCTCGGTCAGGCGATAGCCCGTGCTCCGGATCTCTCCCAGCAGCGCGGTCCGGTCGATCTCAGCCTGAAGGTCGTCGGTCTCCAGCTCCTCGATTGCCCCGGAAACCGACCGGAGCGCCGAGAGGTGCTCTCGAGTGGTCTCGACATCGAACCGGCCCAACCGGCTATCGGCACTGACCAGACCCGCCGAGCTCGCCGACGCCGGGTCGAAGTGATACTTGAGATCCAGATAGGACCGGCAGAGCTCGTCGACCGAAGAGTTGGACATCAGGCCCGCTGGGCCGCCGCTTCGGAATGATCGCCGAGGCTCGCGCTCCCCCGGAAATTCTCCAGCACCACATCATTGCCCAGGAGCGAGCCCTCCAGCTCCACTCCGCTCAGCCGGGAGTCTCGACCGATGATCGAGTTGCGAACCCGGCTGCCGCTGATCCTCGTCCCCCGCTCGATGGAGACGTTAGGACCGATTTCGCTCCGCTCGATGCTGACGCCATCCTCGATGTAGACCGGATCGTGTATGGTGACGCCGGGAAAATCTTTCCGGCGAGCTGCGCCCTTACGAAGCAGTGTTTCGTTGGTCTCCAGCAGCGTGTCGAGCTTACCGCAGTCGTACCATCCGCCAACCTCTGCGGTCAGGATTCGCTTGCCGTGCTCGATCATCCACTGAAAGGCATCCGTCAGATACCATTCTCCCTTGTTGGCCGGATTGGCGAGCACGTGATCGATGCCTTGCCACAGGCTGTCGGTGGCTTTGATGTAGTAGAGCCCGATGTTGGCGAGCTTGCTGATCGGCGTGGACGGCTTCTCCACGATTCTGGTCATGTATCCTTTGGCATCCGTGACTACCACTCCGAACCGCTGGTAATCCTCCACTTCCTTGGCCCAGATGATCCCATCGGCGTCCGTACGATTGACCAGGCTGAGATCGGCCTCGAAGACGGTGTCGACAAAGATGATCAGTACCGGTCCCGTGACATAGGGCCGAGCCAGGTTGATGGCGCCCGCGGTGCCGTCCTGCACCTTCTGTTCGATGTATCGCGAGGGAATCCGATACCGCTTGCGGGCAAACTCCTCGACTTGCTCCTTCAGATGTCCGGTAATGAAGATCAGCTCGGTGATGTCGAGACCTTCGAGCCGATCCATCACCCAGTCCATCACCGGCCGGCCCGCCACTTTGAGGAGTGGTTTCGGCACCAGGTGGGTATGAGGCCGGAGTCTGGTGCCCTTGCCGGCCAGTGGTATGATCACTTGCATCTCAACCTCTTCCGTAGCGGTCCTCGAGGCGAACCAGATCATCGAGCTCGGGCGTCGAGGCTTCGAGCACGTCGCTGTCCACAACCGCCTCGATCTGGTGGACCAGCTTGGCGGGGATATGCACACTCTCACCGGCCCGGAACGAACGGGTGACAGCGCCGTCACCTTGTCCGGTGCGGAGCTTGAGCTCGCCCCGCAGCACGTGCATGGTCTCGTCCTTGAAGTTGTGATATTGAAGGCTGAGCACGTGTCCCGCCTTCACGTGAAGAATTTTCCCCACGTATCGATCGGTGCGCGCCCAGATCAACTCGTAGCCCCAGGGCTTCTCCACCCGGTAGGGAGCCTCAGGCATTCACAACCTCGACATTCTCTGGCTTGAACATGGGGGGCAATATGGCGGGGAAGCGGGGAAGCGGGGAAGCGGGCAGCGGGATTGAAAAGCAGCCAGGCAGTAACGTCAGAACGGCTGCTCAAAGCTGAATACCCAGCGGAAAGCGACATCATCGTCTCCCGCGCTCGCATCCTGCGCCAGCTCGGGGCGAGAAACGAAGAGCGGGAAATCGAATCGGGTGACGAACTCCGTATCGCCAATCCGATGCGCCGCGCGAATACCGAGCCCCGCATCGGACAGAAAGCGAATGGTGCCGGTAGCGGGCGTCTGACTCATGCTGCCGATGCCCTGGGCCAGGTCGGAGAAGGCGGCGATGCTGATCCGCTTGAAGAGATGCGACTCGGGCCGGGAGAGTAAACCTTGCTCGACCTCCAGATTCAGGGCGGCAATGGCGGAGGTGGACAGCCGGGGATCGACTCCTCGTATACCGGCACCACCGGGCGACTGGTAGTTGAAATCATCCCGAACCAGGAGAGCGCCCCGCGAGCGGAGAAACGGGTTGTAGAGCTGGCTCAATGGATCCGAGCCCTGAAAGTAGACCTGCCGCTGCTTGGCCGCATCATGATCGCTTACCCCGGCGGCCAAATAGCCGCGCACGGCCAGCCCCAGGCCGTGCGCCAGGTCCCGCCGGGCAATGCCCTCGATGAATCCATTGAAGTAGAACGGATCCAGGTCGGATCGTCCGCCGATCGCCAGACCATCACGGTTGTAGGCCAACCCGCCGCCGAGCGCGCTTCGGGCGGAGAGGTTCCACTGGCCGCTCTCGTTGGAGATCCCGTTGGCGAATTGCAATTCAACGATACCCACGTCGTCGTAGTAGCCCGGATCCAGATAGCGAGTGTCGTCGATCCCCACCCAGCGAAGGCTCACTCGATGGCTTCGGGTGGGGCCAAAGGTGAGGTGCGCCCGCCGGGACCATTCGAGAGTGGCGGCGGCACCGTAGCGGCCTTCGATCTTATAGGCATCGAAGGTCTGCGACAGGTTGGGCGCCCGGAGCACCACCGGATTCCTGGCTCGAAGAAAGAAGTCGATGTCCTTGACCTCGTCATCCACTCCCCAGCCGGTGCTCCCGGTGAGCATGGCAACGTTCTGCTCGAAGCGGCCGAGATAGTCATCCCGGCTTCGGACACCGAGGGTGACTCCTCCGGCATCGTTGTACCACACCGTGGGCTGTACGCCAACGGTGAGCCGGTCCCGGCGGGATCGGGTAGCGAAGTAGGGATGGAAGTAGAAGTCGCTTCCCGGCGGCGGGAGCAAGGTCCTGGGCAACAGTCCACCGAGCCGCTTCCGGTTGTTCAGCATATTCCAGTCGTGAGTCAGCCCGCGAGGGTCGAGCACCACCTCCTTCGGCTTGGTTGGGGTACTCAGCGTTACCCATTCCCGTTCGGCCAGTCCATCCACCCGCTGTACCGCGGTGTCCTCTTCGGCAACCACGCCGACCTCCACCGGGATCCGGCCATTGCCCCTGCGCACGACTTCGACCCGGGTCACCCAACCAACTCGTTCTCCACCTTCCGTTTTAACGTCACCCACCTCGTAGTCGTACAGCTCCGTCGTGTGCAGCCACTGGGCAAAGAAGGTCGAGAGATCCCGTTGGGACACCTCCTCGGCCACCGCGCGGAAGGCCGCCTCGTCCACGTGCTTCAGCTTCCAGCGCTGGTAGAACGTCTGGAGAATGCGGTGCATCGTATCATCGCCGACGATGTACCGTAGCTGCTGAAAGAACAGCTTGCCTCGGGTGTATATGGCGGTGTTGTAGGAGCCGAAATCGCGGTATTTTTCGGCCACCAGGCTGGGTGGTTCGGAGTAGTCGTCCAGATCCAGCTGCAGAATCCCGGCCTCGGTTTCCTGGTACGTGCTTGGTCGGCCGACCATCTCCCAGAACCAGTCGGTCTGAAAGCTGGTGAAGCCCTCATCCAGCCAGCCTTCCCGCCATTCGTTGTTAGCCAGGATCCCCATCGTGTAGTTGTGCCCCAGCTCGTGCACGATCAGCCCCTGCTCGGCGGAGCCATTCATGATCATCATGGGGAACTCGGTGCCGCCGCCTTCGATCCGATGGACGTTGGTGATCTGGGGCCAGGCAAAGGGACCGTAAAGCTGGCCCAGCCACGCCAGGGCGGTCGCGGTTCGCTCCACCGCGACGTTTCCGCCCCAGGTGCTCTCGTCTCCCGGCTGATAGAGCACGTGTATCGCAACGTTGCCGTAGCGGCCTCCCTCATAGCGATAGTCGGGGTTCAGCGAGATGGCGAAATGGTGTACGTCTCTGGCATACCAGCGCACGACCTTTCGTCCTGCGGCTGCACCGTCGCACGCCGGGGGCGGCGTTTCGGGGCCATAGTAGTCGCGCCGGTAGTCTATTGGTCTGGAGCGGTTGCGATTGGCCCGTTCCCATCCCGGGTCCCCGCACACCGGAACACCGGTGGCACCGATGACCTGATCCGCGGGAACATCGAGGTCCACGAGGAAGCTGGCGAACTCACCGTAAAACTCGCCGGCGGGATAGAGTGGATGTTCCTCCCAGCCGTAGCGGTCGTAGACCACCACCTTGGGATACCACTGGGCAAAGTCGAAGCGGCGGCCTTGTCGGCCCTGACGCCGGGGCACGGTGGAGGGGCGCGCGTCCCACTCCAGATCTACCGAGATCGAATCGCCGGGCGGGAGCGGTTGAGGCAGAGCAAATCGCACGACGGTGCTGTCCGGCGCAAAGGGATAGAAGGGCACCACCCGAGTCCCGCCGATGCGCACGTTGCGTACGTGATTGAAGGCGAAGTTTGGCTCCCGAAGGTCGTTGAACCGGCGCCGGCCTTCGATTGAATCTGCGTCGGACCAGCGGGAGCCAGGCCGGAAGGCGTTGAGATAGAGATGGAGCGAGAACGTACTCAGTGTATCCGGCGAGCGGTTGACGTAGCGGATCCTTTCTGTCCCACTCAGCACCCCCCGCGGCTCATCCAACCGGGCCGAGATCTCGTAGGCAACCTGCTGCTGCCAGTAGTGGTTTGGGTTCGAAGCCGGGGCCGACTGCTGGGGCAGAAGGAGGATTGCTGCGAGAATCACCGGGGTACTCGAGGTCTGAAGGTCTGGTCACCCCCGTCGGGGCTGGTCCACAACTTAAATATCACCCGGCGATTTAGCACCACGGTGCGCGGCAATGGTGAACACCGGGAACGCCTTTGGCGATACGGTGGAGCGATCTTGCAACCCGGCGTTTACCAAAGCATGGCTGACACGTATCTGTCGTTGCGGGTCCATCTGGTGTGGGCCACCAAGAATCGAAGGCCCTGGCTCGATCCGGAATGGAGATCTCGGCTGTTCGCCTGTGTTGCTGCGGTTGTAGCCCGGCATGGTGGCGAGCTACTCTGTGCCGGGGGCATCCGCGATCATATTCATCTATATGTCGAGCCCCCTAGCAACCTGGCCCTTTCCGACCTGGTCGCCAGCATCAAGACCACCACCTGCAAGTGGATCCATGAGTCATTTGCTCACCGGCGGGATTTCCGGTGGCAACACGGATACGGGGCCTTCAGTGTCACCCCGTTCGAAGACGGCTACATACGCGATTATATCCGCAACCAGGAGATCCATCATCGCGAGGAACGATTTACCAATGAATACACGTCGCTACTGGTGCGTCATGGCGTCATTTTCGATCCCGCGCATGTGACAGATTAATGGTGGCTACTGCCACCCGCGGTCCGGAAACCGCCGATATCAACGAGGGCCACCCTCATGGGTGGCCCTCTCTGCGACACGCATGCGCCATCGCGGCAGGTCAACCGGACAACAATTGCCGCCGAAGCTTGG
>DASUVR010000338.1:0-11446 GCA_036378855.1 Gemmatimonadales bacterium
CCCAGGGACAATCAACTGGTGATCGAATCCACCTCGGGAGAGCGCCTCACGCTCAACAGCACCGGCGCCAACACTCGGCCGGGACCAATGGTCACCTCGCTGGTCATGAGCTTCCTCATCCCGACCGAGTGGCTGGCCCCGGCCCTGACGGGCGAGAGCATGAAACTGTCGGTCGGTGGCATCGAGGTGAAGTTCAAACCCGACCAGATGGAAGCACTCAGGGACTTGCTCCGGCAGGCGTCGGCTGAATCGCTGGGCGAAATGCCGGCGGACTAAAGTCTAGTTCCGGCCCCCGGACCAGCGCTGCTTATTGATGATGGAAAAGATCGGATTGTCTTAAGTCGCCATCACCAGAGCAGCAGAGGAGGTCACGTGCCCCGCTGGTCCCGTGCAGCCGCACCCGTCATGATCCTCCTTTCCCTCGTCTCTCCCCTCTCGGCGCAGGCGCACCACCCTGCCCACTGGACGTATTCAGGGGCGGCCGGTCCGGCCCACTGGGGCTCGCTCGACCCCGCTTTCGCCCGTTGTTCCATGGGCCACGCCCAGTCTCCTATTGATATCAGCGCGCCCAAGACCCATACCCTGCCCGGGCTGTTGCTCCATTATCAGGAGACCCGGATCAGTGTGGTGAACAACGGCCACACAATCCAGGTGGCCTATGATCCGGGGAGCAGCCTCGAGCTCGAGGGCACCCGTTACCAGCTGATCCAGTTTCACTTTCATACGCCGAGCGAGCACACCTTTGCCGGCAAACATGCGCCGGCGGAGCTGCACCTGGTGCATCGAAGTGGGGACGGACGGCTGGCAGTGATCGGGGTGCTGCTGCAGCCCGGGCAGGAGAACGCCGCGCTGGCTCCGCTGTGGCAGCACCTGCCGGCCGTCGAAGGGCCCGCGCGGCACATAGATGCCCGGGTCAACGCTCAGGATTTGGTGCCGGCTCAGCATACGAGTTATCGCTACGAGGGCTCGCTCACCACTCCGCCCTGCACGGAAGGAGTCAAGTGGATCGTGATGACGACGCCGATCACCTTGTCTGAGCAGCAACTGGACAAGCTACGGACGATTCTTCACGACGACAGCCGACCGGTGCAACAGCTGGACGGACGCACGGTCACCTCTGACGCTATTTTGCGGTGATCCTCAGCCTGTTGAGACCCTGGTGGCGCTGATGATCGCTCCGCAGACGGTATTCCCGCTACTCGGGATCCTCTTTGTCGCACTGGCCTGGCCCCTCGCCAACCGGCGAATTCCTCCCAACCGGTGGTATGGTCTCCGAGTCCCGGCCACATTCGCCGACAAGACGGTCTGGTACGACGCCAATGCGGTGACCGGAAGGGACATGATGACCCTCGGCGCAGTGGTCACCGTGGTTGCCGTGGTGCTGCCTCACGTTGCCCACCTCCGAATCGAGAGTTACACCCTGATCCTCGTAGCTCTCTTGGCCCTCGGCTCGTTGGTCCTGGCGATCCGCGGCTGGCGTCTGGCCAACCAGTTACTGCGGGAGCGTCGAAACGCTTCGGGTTAGAGTCACGTAGGTCCAGGATGACCCGCCCGCCGCTCCTCCTGCTCGTCTTTCTCGCCTGCAGCAGCGCCACGCCGCCCGAGCGATACGGCTTCGTGGCCACCTTGGGCAACGACACGGTCTCGGTCGAGCGGATCGAGCGGTCTCCCAACCGCCTGGTTGCGGACGGAGTGGATCGCTGGCCCTTCGTGCGACAGCGTCACACCGAGTTCGATCTCGCGTCCGATGGCAAGATCCGGCACATGGTGATGGAGATCCGAACCCCGAACGGCCGGACGCCCAGGGAACGGGGGCGCCGAGTCACAGCCGACTTCTCCAGCGACCAGGTGAAGATTTCGGTCCGCGATAGCAGCGGGGTGCGAGACACCGCCTTTGCTACCGGCGGAGCGATCACCGTGCCCCACGCATCGATGGTGTACAGCGTCATCGAGCTGGAGATCGCCGCGGCGCTCCGCCAGGCGGCGGCCTCCGGTCTCGCGCCGGGCGACAGCGTGCTGTTCCGGCAGTTCTATCCCGACCGGGATGTGGGACCGAGCTTCACCCTGCACCGGGGCTATGTGCACCCGATGCCCGGTGGCAAAGTCGAGCTCAGGCACGGCTGGCTGGCGGGGACGGGAGACGTGACGGTGGACAGCGGCGGGAGGATGCTGACCTACTCCGGGATGCGAAGCACCTATAAGGTACTGGTCGTGCGGACGGCGACGCCGCCCGATGTCGAGGCGATCGGAGAGCGGATGGCGGCGGCGGAGCGCCGCACCGGTCCCCAGCAGCTCAGCGTGCGCGACACCACTCGAGCCACTGTCGGCGGCGCCGCCTTCTCGGTGGACTATGGACGGCCCCTCCTGCGGGGGCGAACGCTCCTGGGTGACGTAATCAGCTACGACCGGGTGTGGCGCACCGGGGCCAACGCCGCCACCCAGTTCACCACCTCGATGCCGATCACGCTCGCAGGATTGACGTTACCGGCGGGCAGCTACACCCTGTGGACGGTCCCCCACCGCACCGGCGTCGACCTCATCGTGAACAAACAGACTGGCCAGTGGGGCACGGAATACAGCCGGGCTCAGGATCTGGGGACGGCGCCGATGAAAGCCGAGAGCGTCAACCCTCCGGTGGAGAAATTCACCATCTCGATCGAGCCCCGCGACGCGAGACACGCGACCCTCGCGATGGCGTGGGGAACCTTTCGCTGGACGGCGCCCATCGTAGTACAGTAAAGGCCATGATGCGAGCTTCGGGGAGCGAGATCGCGGTTACCGTAGGTCTTCTCTGCGCGATCGGGCTGGTGCTGATCGCCCGCATTTTCGCGGACCGTCGTGAGCTACTGCTTTACGGTATCGGCCTGGGCGTCACCGCGATCGAGTATATCGTCCTCGGCTTGCTCCGAGGGGCTCCCGCGGGCTATCTCGGGCGCGAGCTGATGGGCGCGATCCTCTTCGGGATTGCCGCCCTGCTCGGCAGCAGACGCTGGCCTCTGCTGCTGGCGTTGGGCTGGACGGCCCACGTTGTATGGGACCTCTTCTTCCATGAGATCGGCTCGGGATTCGCACCGGCCTGGCTGCCATGGTTTTGCGTCGGCTTCGACCTCTTCATCGGTGGGTACATCGCGGGTCTGATCAGGGTCACACCCCAGGGCTCCGCTCCGTGGTCTCACTAACCGGCGGACTTCAATGCCTGGCTCCCCCTCTGGGACGGCTACAATGCCTTCTATGGCCGGAGCGGCCCGACGGCGCTACCGCTGGAGATCACCGGGACCACCTGGCGGCGCTTCTTCGACCCGGCGGAGCCGGTGTTCGCTCTGGTGGCGGAGGAGGGTGGCAAGCTCGTGGGTCTCACGCACTACCTCTATCCTCGAAGCACCACCCGACTCGAGTTGACCTGCTATCTCCGGATCTCTTCACCGACGCTGCCCGCGGACACTTGACGCACCGCCTCGTTGCCCGGTGTATCAGCGCGACTTCCGGTCGTCACCAGAGAACAGTGGAGCGCCATGGGTGAGGGCCGGCAGCTCTTGTGAGTCGAAGCGGAGTTTCGTACTGTTGAGTAGGCCGGTTTCCATGTCTCCAGACCTGGACCGGAGATCACCTGGAGGTCGTTATGCGCAGTGCCTTCCTGTTCCCGCTCTCCCTCAGCCTTGCCGTTGCCGCCGGTTGCTCCTCCCCCGTCAAAGAGACGCCCGCGGCACGTTCCGATCTGAAGCGGGATCTCACTCTGGTCAGCAGCACTCGTCAAACCGCCATAGCCACTCCCATCGAGCTTGGGCGGATCCGGCAGCCAGAGGGTAATCAGATCAATGTTTCATCCCGGCACCGGGTCGTGCGCCACCGGACAACCCCCCTTTCTACCGCCTCTCCCAAGCCAGTCCACGTGGTTGCCTCGGCTCCAGCGCCGGTCCCCGCACCAGCGGTAATACAGCCTGAGCCGATGCCGGCGGATCCGCACGAGCTTCCTCCCGGGAAGACCGTCACCATCATTCCGGTGAGCACCGGCCCCTCCACTGCCGCACCAACTGATGGGTTCGGCCGGCCCGGATACGGAACTGGCGGCAGCGGCATGGGAGGCGGCGAAAGAGCCGGCGGAGGCAGCGGCATGGGTGGCGACTGTCCCCGTCCCGACTTCGGCCCTCGGACCATCGCAGGCAGGACCCGCGGGCTGTTGTATTAGGCGTTTGGAAGGGCGGAGGTCGGAGGAGGTAATCAGCTTCCCCGGCTCTCCGCCCTTGGTGTATCCGTCTGCCCCTCCTGGCTTATTCCCCGAACCTCCTCCCAATGAGCTTTGAAATCAGGGACATCCCTGCTGCCGTTGCCATCGGGATCGGGGCGACGCTGTTGATGGACCTGTGGAATCTTTTTCTCAAGCGCGCCTTCGGCATTCCGTCGCTCAACTATTGTCTGCTGGGACGGTGGGTCGGGCATATGGCGGGTGGTACGTTTCGGCATGCGAGCATTGCGGCCGCCAAGCCGAAACGCCACGAATGCACAATCGGCTGGGTTTCCCACTACAGCATCGGGATGGGATTGGCGCTGACCTTCGTGGCGCTATTATCGGCTGACTGGCTCGCGCGGCCCACCCTGCTGCCGGCGCTGCTCTACGGCCTGGCAACCGTGGTGTTCCCCTTCTTCATCATGCAGCCGTCGCTCGGCCTGGGCGTCGCCAGTTCGCGGACGCCGAGGCCGGCGCAGGCCAGGCTCAAGAGCCTGATGACCCACTCGGTGTTTGGAGTGGGGCTGTATGTCAGTGCGCTATGCCTGAGCTACGTGGTGCCCCGGCAGTACCATGATGCCTCTTCGGCTCAAGGCTTCGAGCCGGTCCGCGGGTCGTCCTTCGGAGAGACATAGGTAACAGCGAACGGGCCGGTGCTCTGTACCTCCAGGACCACGTGGTTGGCTGCATGGAGGTAATGAGGCTCCTTGGCGGCAAGCGTCACCGGTGCGTCAGGAGCCATCTCTTTCAGCGCCTTGTCATCCCACTTGGCGCCGTGCCCAAAATGAACGGTGCCCTCGATCAGGCGGAGCGTCTCGGCGGTGGGGTGGTAGTGGGGACGGATCTTATAGTCGGCCGGCATGTCGATCCGGACGGTAAACGGTCCTGCCTTCCCCGGGTCGCCCGAGACGACGGCAAATCGCGCCCCTGCCGGCAAACCGGGAGGCGCCGGGCCCCAGTTCAGCCCAGCGTCGCTTGCGGTGTCAGATGGGGCCGCAGACGCGGAAACCATCGTATCGGTACCGGTCTGGTCGGCTGTGGCGCCACGATCGGCTGTGCGGTCGGCGCCGCGCCCACAGCCGAGCAGCAGGCCGAGGGCGGATGACAAGATGAGCGTCCTGCGCATGATCCGAGTTCCTCCGAAGATGCCGCGAGCGCTCGAGCGTGCGGGCCAGTCCCGCATAGCGTCCGGGCGGTGTGGGCAAATCCAGGATAGAGCGCAAAGCCGAGATCCGCTAGGATAGATGTGACTCCCCTCCCAAGAACAGTTCTCACTTCCTTCAGAATTCCTTAACAGACAAGACTCCAGATTGGCAGGAGCAAAGTCCCCCAATCTGGAGCCGTCATGTACCGTCTTTCCGACACTCCAGTAGACCCCGGCCGGCTGAGCTCGGTGACCTGGTTGCTGTTCTGGATCCTTATGGCCGCGGTGACCTGTTTCGTCGTCTACCGCGCCGACAAGGGGCCTCGCAACGAATGAAACCGACTCTGAGATCGCTCAGCCTTCTGGCACTCGCTACGACTCTGTCCTGCCACCCATTCTCACAGGGTGGCCCGGTACCCATCGAGGGTAGCCAGGAGGAGATCTCGGCGATAGCAGGGGAATGGAACGGAGAGTACCGGACCAAGGATGCCGGCCGGCGGGGCGTCATTCGCTTCGTCATGCCTCAACGCGCCGACACCGGATTCGGGGAAGTGGAGATCACCTTCTCTCCTGCGCTCGCCGCGGCTGCTGCCGCGTCAGGTGCAGATCCGAAGGCACGTGACGGCGAAGATCTGCTCGACCCGGATCCCCACCCATTCCTCAGCATCAAGATCGTCCGGATCGAGAAGAATTCCGTCCGGGGAACCCTGGACCCTTATTGGGACCCCGATTGCGAATGCCGCACCCAAACGGTTTTCGAGGGCAAGGTCACCGGCAATCGGATTGAAGGAACATTCAGCTCCAGGAGACAGTCGGCTGAACGCCAGGTGTTCAGCGGGCAGTGGCGAGTCGAGCGGAACCGATCCTAGTAGCGACGACGGTGCTGGTCAGAACTAAGAAAGATGAGATGACTATGCTGATCGACCACTCCCTACCCCGATATGACGTGACCGAAGTGCAGGAGATTGAAGTAGACGCGCCGCCTGCTGTGACCTACCACGCTATCAGGAGAGCCGATCTCCGCGATCCACTGATTTCGGCGCTCTTCGCCCTTCGGGAGCTCCCCGATCGCCTTAGTCGGCGGCTGCAGGGTGCACCCCCCAAGCCGCCTCTGAAGCGGTTCACCTTCGCGGATTTGGAAAGCCCCGAGATGGGGTTCATGCTCCTGGCGGAGCAGCCAGAGCGTGAATTCACCGTAGGCTCCGTGGGACGGTTCTGGAAAAGGGACTATGGCTGGCGGAGGATAGAAGCGAAAGACTTTGCGGACTTCAACGAACCAGGTTATGCCAAGCTCGCAGTCGGGTTTTCGGGCGGTCATGCAACGGGCACTCCGAAGAATCAAGGCTGAAGCAGAAGGATCTCTCATCCGGCAGAAGGTCTACTGAACAGAACGTCTACTGATCGGGGCATATATGTCAGACAAGTTGCTCGCGGCACAACCGGAACCTCCGCCGCCCACGGACCTCAGGTATTTCGCTGCCGAGGTAGGGTTCTCGAGGAGCTTTTGACGGAGCCCGCGTTTCTTGGGCCACCAAGGATCTGATTGAAGCAAGGGGTGGTACGGCAACGCTGAGCACCGTCTTGACCAAGCGCTTTCCGCTGCTGGTGCTTCTGGTAACAGCCTGGGTGACTGCGGCTGCGTCGGCACAGACCACCACCGCCAATCAGGGCTGGACCTTCACCACCCGAGTTCTGGTGACCGGCAGTTCGGATGAATCCGAACCTCCCGGATACCAGGTCTATAGTACTTTCGCCCTCGAGGCGGGGCTGCGTCGGGTACTGGGAACATCGTTCAGCGCCGAGCTCAATGTCCACACGGAGTCCCGTGAAGTGGATTCGCTGGTGCCGGAAGGCGAGGACCGGCGGCTCGGCTCCCTGGAGCTGCTACCCTTGAATTTCTTTCTTCAGTACCGACGGTCCGGAGGAACCTTCCATCCGTATGCCGGATTGGGGGTAAACGCCACGTTTGCCTGGGAAAAGAGTGGTGTGCTTGACTCCGTAGACATGCAGCCAAGCTTCGGCCCAGCGATTCAGATCGGCGCCGACTTCGATCTCTCCCCTCAGGTCCTCTTGAACGCCGATGTGAGGTGGAACCGGCTCCGGGCAGATCTCGAGAACAAGGGGGTGCCCTTCACCCAGCTTCGTATGGATCCGTTAGCGCTGGGCGCCGGCCTCGGTTTCCGCTTTTAGACGCCTCACATCGAAGGCCCCGCGGTGATGCCCTGTGAGACTCGGGGGTAGCGTGAGTCGGGTGAGCACGACCTGAGCCCGGGTTGTCGTGGCTGCATATAGCTGAGTACCCGGCGCAAACGTGCCATGCCTACTGGACGCACCCGGACGCGAGCGCCGCAGCTCAGAAGAAACGGATGTCGGGCTTACTTCAGAAGTGCTGTACCAGGATCCCGACCCAAATCAGCAGGACCGTCACCCACAGCAAAACTCGCATAAAAGAACCTCCTGCGAAGGTGGTGGGTACGCTGAAAAGCGTTTCTGATGCATCGAAGATGGGGGGCGCAGGGACAATATGTGTGAGGCAATTGACACGCTAGTCCTCTCCGCCCGATTCGATACAGTCTCGGTGGTCCACGGGAACCAACAGGCCGTCGCTGAGACCCAGCGTACCCTCGCTCATCCTTACAGGGCCAGGGATCCACAAACCGAAGAGCCGTACAACCCTGTCTTCTTCGAACCAGACTACCAGCCTAGAGCTGATGCCGAACCAGCCTGCCCACCCATTCTTCCAGGCGCTCGGTAATCGGCCGGTGGCGCCACTCGTCCAGCGTGACCGGCCGTGATCGCGCCCGGTCCTCACCGAAGATCCGGGCCTGCTCCCGGGCGAACCCCTCGTCGAAGACGTTGAGATTGGATTCGTCATTGAGCCGGAAAGAGCGATTGTCGAAGTTGGTCGAGCCAACCGAGCCCCAGCAGTCGTCGACCACCATGACTTTGGTGTGATACATGGTGGGCTGATACTGGTAGATCTTGACCCCGGCCTCGAGCAGAGGTCCCCACTTTGCACGGGAGGCCCGGCTGACGATCTTCGCGTCGAGGATGGGCCCGGGGACGATGATCTGAACATCCACTCCGCGGTGCCGCGCCTCGACCAGCATGGTGACCACCAGGCTGTTGGGGACGAAGTAGGAGTTCGCGATCAGGATACTCCGGGTGGCGGATGCGATCGCGAGGAGATACATCAGCCGGAGACGCTCTACTCCGGCGCCGGGAGAGCTGGCGAAGGCCTGCGCCACTTCAGCACCGGCGGAGTCGGGCAGCGGGAAGTATGCCAGCCCATCCAGGAGAGGGCCTCCGGTCTCCAGCCAGTTGTCGAGGAAGTCCGACTGCATCTCTGCCACCACCGGGCCCTCGACCCGGAAGTTGGAGTCGCGCCAGTGGTTCTTGTCCTCGGCGTGTCCGGCGAAGATGTCGGCGATGCCGATGCCGCCGACAAACCCGACCTTGCCGTCCACCACCAGGAGCTTCCGGTGGGTCCGCTGGTTGATCCGATCGAGACTGTACCAGCGGAGCGGGCGATACTTCACCACCTCGACTCCAGCCTGACGCATCTGGTCGACCAGCTCGTCTCCCAGCTTCTTCGAGCCGAGCCAATCCACTACCACGTGAGTCGGGATGCCGGCCCGGGCCCGCTCGGCGAAGGCATCGGCGAAGCTCTGCCCGATTGCTCCCGCCCAGAAGATGTATCCCTCGAAGTTGATGCTGCGCCGGGCCGAGCGTATGGCTGCGAGCATGGCGGGAAACGCCTGATCCCCATTGAGCAGCGGGGTGACGCGGTTGCCGCCTACCGGCGGGGGGCCAAGCAGGTTGCTCAGGGTCCGGCGGAACTGGGAGTCGCAGATGGAGTAGCGATGCGGGATCGAATGCTCGATGTGCTCGTCAGTACCAGTGAGGTTGGCATAGAACAGCACGGCCGCCAGCGTCATGATTACGGCGGCAGTCGCCCAGGCAGCCCGGCTCGTGGGGAGCTTCAGACGCATGGCCCTGGCTCGCGGCATTACCGGACTACCACTCTCTCCCCTACCAACCCGGCCAGCTCCGCTCGCACCTGGGTCACCAAGCGTTCGATCCGGGGTTCAGGCCGATGTACCAGCGACAAACACATTCTCTCCTCCGGATGCGCCAGCTGGGGCAGCCAGCAGGCTCGACAGTAGGCACTAGCGTACGCCGGATCGTCGTGCGCACTGTATTGGAAGCTGAATCCGACGCAGAAGCGTTGGAGAGGGTGGGTTGACGAAGAAAAGTAAGTCGTTGTCTGACAAAAGTGCCCGAGGCGAGAGTCGAACTCGCACGAGGTTGCCCTCGGCGGATTTTGAGTCCGCTGCGTCTGCCATTCCGCCACTCGGGCTTAGGCCAATTATAACCAGTATAGCCCTTCAGTCCCCGCCTTCCAGCCTTTCCTTCCTAAGCGCTAGCGGCGGGTCCAGAATCTCCCGCCACACCACGGCGTCGCGGAGCTCCCGGGCGGTGTAGCGAGGGGCGCTGGTGTGATCGGCCGGCTCCTGCCGGACCGGGGCGGCGGTCGGCTGCTTTGCTTCGGGCTTTCTGCCGGCGTTCCGTTCGATAGCGGCCTGAATCCGTCGGGCCTCGATACCGGCGGCCTCGTCCTCCAGGTCAACAGGCTCTCGCTCTCCCTCCAGGCTCTGGACTTCCGACGATTCCAGTGACTTGGATCTCGCTTGCCGGGGTCGAGCCACGGGTTCGTCCGAAGTAGACGAGGCCTGGGCCGCTTCCTCCAGCGCGCGGCGGAGATCCCCCAGCATTCTCTGCAGTCGGACCCCCTCCTGCTGGGTGGGATCCTGCCGGGATGGGAGCGGCGTCGGAGGGGGGTAGTTGGGCGGGCCGGGCCGGCGAGGTCGGTTGGAACCTTTAGCTCTGGTGATCAGGGTCAGCACGAACCAGAGTGCGCCGATGACGAGAAATCCGTTGATGTCGCCGGTCATCCGCTGCCCAGCGCTCCCGTATTCCCGGCGTCAGTCTGACCCGCGATTGCCTGCCGCATCGTGGTATCGGCCTGGACGTTCCGGTACCGCTGGTAGTCCATCACGCCGAGATTGCCGTTTCGAAATGCCTCCGCCATCGCGAGCGGGATCTGGGCTTCCGCTGCGATCACCTTGGAACGCTGATTCTGCGCCTCGGCCTTGAACTCCTGCTCCATGGCCACGGCGAGCGCCCGACGTTCCTCCGCTTTGGCCTGCGCGATCCGCTTGTCGGCCTCCGCCTGATCGGTCTGCAGCTCGGCACCGATGTTCTTGCCCACGTCCACATCAGCGATGTCAATCGAGAGGATCTCGAACGCGGTGCCGGCATCGAGTCCCTTCGCCAGCACCGTCTTGGAAATCAGGTCGGGGTTCTCCAGCACCGCCTTGTGCGAGGTGGCTGAGCCGATGGTGCTGACGATCCCCTCGCCCACGCGGGCCAGAATGGTCTCCTCACCCGCGCCCCCCACCAGACGGTTCACGTTCGCCCGAACCGTCACCCGAGCCAGCGCGAGCAGCTGGATTCCGTCCTTGGCCATCGCAGCGACTTTGGGCGTGGTGATCACCTTGGGGTTCACACTCACCTGAACCGCCTCGAAGACATCGCGGCCGGCCAGGTCTATGGCGGTGGCCTGCTGAAAGGTGAGCGGGATCTGCGCCTTGTCGGCAGAGATGAGCGCGTTCACCACCCGCTGCACGTTGCCGCCCGACAAGTAGTGGATCTCGAGCTGGTCGATGGTCAGATCGAGTCCCGCTTTGCGGGCGGTGATCAGTGGATCCACGATGGCTGCCGGGCTCACCTTGCGAAAGCGCATGCCGAACAGAGTCAGAAAGGAGACTCGCACGCCCGACGCCGCCGCCCGGATCCAGAGCCCGATGGGAATGAACCGGAAGAAGATGACGGCAAAGATGAAGGCGATGAAAAACAGCGCGAGCACCAGGCCGAGGCTTAGGGAGTCGTCCATGGGTGGCCTTTAGAGAAAGAGCCGTCAGCCGTCAGTCGACAGACGTCAGATTGTTAGGGCGAGGAGTCACTGGCGACTGACGACTGGCGACTGGCGACTTTCCTCACCACATGCCGATACC
>DASUVR010000339.1:0-17711 GCA_036378855.1 Gemmatimonadales bacterium
AGCCATGCGCCGGTTCAAGAATGACTCCGAGGCCAAGGCGGCCCTGGGGAACACCCTGAAGCTGTCGGATATATCGCCCGACGAGTACGACGCCGTGTTCTACCCTGGGGGCCACGGCCCGCTGTGGGACCTCTCCGACGATCGGGATTCCATCGCCCTGATCGAGCGCATCTACGCCGCAGGGAAGCCGGTCGCCGCCGTCTGCCACGGCCCCGCCGCGCTCCGCCGGGCCCAGGCGCCCGACGGAACTCCACTGGTTCGGGGCAAGTCCGTCACCGGCTTCAGCAACACCGAGGAGGCCGCCGTAGGGCTCACCGACGTGGTGCCGTTCTCGGTGGAAGACATGCTCAAGCAGAACGGAGGCGAGTACTCCAAGGCGGAGAACTGGCAGCCCTATGCGGTTACGGCCGGGAACCTGGTCACCGGCCAGAACCCCGCGTCGTCGGAGGCGACGGCAAGGGCGTTGGTGGGATTGCTGGTCGGGGCGCACGCCGGGTAGGAGAGAAACGCTCGGGTAGTTCGCAACACCTGACTGGTCGAAGCGGACGGCCGCCGTACGCCGGCGGCCGTATCCATGTTTGTCCGCAGCTATTTCGGCGCTTCGTTCTTACGCATCGTGAGCCAGACCTCCCGCTCCGGCTTCACCCAGTGGTCCAGCCAGTCCAGAACGCTGTGATACCAGAGAATGCTGTCGGCCGGCTTGGTCACCCAGTGGTTCGCGTCCTGGAAGACCATGAGCTTGGAAGGGATATGCATCGCCTGGAGCACCTGAAACATCGCGTAGCCCTGGCTGGGGTCCACCCGGTAGTCCCGCTCGCCATGGATGATCAGCATCGGAGTCTTGAAGTTCTTCGCGTAGGTAATCGGAGCCTGCGCGATCAGCGGCTGCTGGTTGTCCCACGGTGTCCCCTTGAGCTCCGAGGGCAGCCACCCGGGCACGTCGGTAGAGTAGAACATTCCCAGGATGTCGAACAGGCCGTCGTGGCTCACGATCGCCCGGAACCGGTCGGTATGGCCCTCGATCCAGTTGGCCATGTAGCCGCCGTAGCTCGCACCGGCGGCGCCGAGCCGCGTCGAATCCACATAGGGCCAGCCGAGGGCGACATCGACCGCTTTCATCTGGTCCTGGTAGGGTGCTCCGCCCCAGTCGCCCTTGATCGCGTCCATGAACTCGAGCCCAAAGCCGGTCGAGCCATGAAAGTTGGGCGCGATCACCACATAGCCCGCGGCCGCGAAGAGCTGAGCATTCCAGCGGTAGTGAAACAGGTTGTTCCAGGCGTTCTCCGGCCCGCCGTGCATCATCAATAGCAGCGGATATCGCTGTTTGGGATCGAAGCTCGGTGGCAGGATGCGCCAGCTCTGCACCGAGTCGCCTTGCGCCCCGATGTAGCTGAATGAGGAATACTCGCCGAACTTTATTTCGCTGAGCAGGCGCTGGTTCTCGAAGGTGAGCTGCTCCGCCTTGTTGCGACCCTTCAAATCAACCCGGAACAGCTCGTTGGGCCGGGAGAAGGTGCTGTTGGTGAAGATCACGAACGAGCCGTCTTTCGACGGTTGAATGTTGCCGCTCACGCCGTCAGAAAAGAGCCGGGTCACTCGGCCACTCTCCACGTCGATTCTTGCGACGGGCACCACTCCTCGATCCTCGAAGGAGATATAGAGGCTTCTGCCGTCGGGGCCCCACCAGTGCGACCCGATCGAGCGATCCATCGGCTCGGTGAGATTCCGGGTTCGTCCAGTCTTACGGTCGTAGAGGAACAGACGGTTCGCATCCGAAGTGACGTTGGGCCGCAGCGTCGTCAGATACGCGATGAACCGTCCGTCCGGTGAATAGAGCGGAGTGCCATCAGCGCCCTTGTTGCTGGTGATCTGTCTCGCCTCTCCTCCAGCCACCGGGATCAGGTAGAGATCGCTGTTGCCGGTCAGCGTCTGGTTCTCGCTGAATCGGGAGACCGCGAGCTCGCGACCGTCGGGTGAGAAGGCCACCTCGTCACCTCCGCTCTCGGTCCAGATCGGCGTGTCCAGATCGCCGGGGGTGAGGTCTCTGGCATCTCCTCCGGTCGAGGGCATGAGGAAGATGTGATTGCGTTTTCCCTCGACCCACTCGTCCCAGCGCCGGAAGGGGAGACTGGTGATGGTGCGCACCTTCACCGTTCGCTCGTCGAACTGCTTTTTCTTCTTCGCGTTGCAGTCCAGATCTCGGCACTCGGGGAACACCGACGCCGTTACCGCGAGCGTCTTGCCGTCGGGCGAGAGCAGGTAGGAGCTCACTCCGATCGCGGAGCGGGTGATCTGCCGAGCCTCGCCTCCGCCAACAGCGAGCTGAAAGATCTGCGGCGTGCCGCTGTCGCGGCTGCTCAGGAAGTAGAGCGACTTTGAATCCGGCGCCCACCGGATCCCCGCGTTGGACCCCTGTTCCGCAAAGGTCAGCTGGAGCGGTGTGCCACCTTTGGAAGAGACCAACCACAGGTTAGTGACGGATTTGTTCTTCGCGGTGTCGCTGGTCTGCACGGCGTAGGCGATCCACCGGTCGTCGGGTGAGAGGACCGCTTCCCCCACGCGGCGAAGCTTCTGCATGTCCTCTACCCGGAAAGGGTGTGGCGCCCGGGCGGACGTAGCCTGCAACGCCAGCAGCAAACCAAGACTCAGCATTTTCTAGTTCTCCCTCTGAGCGTCAGTGATGAGGGCAGTCCGACTTACTGTTCACTACCGTACAGGCAAACCGATTCGCGTCTCGAGACAAGGTATGGGTGTCGAGGATTTGCAGTCCGAAAGATGCGTTGGGACCCACAGCGGGCCGGAAGAACGAAGGTTGCAGCAAAGTGTGCTAACCTGCATAAAGGCCATCCCGATGGGATGGCCTTTGTCACATACGGAAGAGATACGGCAACTCCGTCCTATTAATTCCCGTGATGATGCGCGACGGTGGCTCGCTGACTCGCGGGAGCGGCGGCGCAGCTCACCTTCGGGTTCCAGGGAGCGAACATGCCAGCCGGGTTGTGCCGGCCGACCCAGATGTGCAGTCCCCAGACTCCGAACTCGGGGACCTGCGCGAATTCCTGACCCAGCAGGGTCGGTGGGGCCGCGCTCGCAGGATGATCGGTGAAGGGCACGATGTACTCTACGCCGACGAATCGGAGCTTCCCGTTCTTCTCCGGCTCGTAGAGCAACAGCTCGGGCTGGACCAGGTTGACCACGCCCCCGTCCTGGATGAACGCCACCTTGCCGTAGTGGAATCCCATCGCCCCGGTCCCGGGTGCGCTGGGCAGGTCGCCGGACTGCAGACACGGCGTGATTTGGGCTGACCAGCCCGCGGCCACTGCCTTATCAAAGTCGTGGAACGGCGCCACCAGCCGGCGGAGCTGCGCGATCTGACTGGCCGCCGAAGCCGAGAGGGTGGGCGACTTTTCGGATGCCGCTCCATTCGGTGCGAGCGGAGCGGAGTGGTCGCTGCAGCCAAAGAGCAGCGTGAACACGGTGAGACCGATCGGAATGCGTCTGCGCATGAATGTGCTCCCTGGTAGAGCAGTGGAGTTGAAGGCCAGCACGAGGGCAATTGTCGCCAAGATATGCCCCATCGGCCGGCCCGCAAGGTAACGGTTTCACTCTTGACACTTCCGGCGCTCGGCGTATTCTGGGACTTCACTCAGAAGCTATGAAACCCGCGCGGCAGTTTCTGGTCGCCCATGCGCGGGTGGAGCTAATCGCGAAACCGGCTGAGCAAGCTTTAGCTCCGCCGGTTTTCTTTTTGAACCCAGCTCAGGGCTCCTTGCTCCCAGCTCTCGCAACCAGGAGGAACCGATGTACGCGACAATCCGTCGTTACTCGACCAAGACCGCTGCCACCACCGACGCGATCGATCAGTTCGTGCGCCGAATCGAGGAAAAGTTTCTTCCCACCATCCACGATATCCGCGGCTTTCATAGTTACGGGGTGATGAGGAGCGGTGAGACCGAGATTCTCTCGATTACCCTGTTCGAGGACCGCCAGGGGTCGACTGAGGCCACCCGCAAGGCGGCTGAATTCGTCCAGAAAGATCCCTTCAAGGATCAGTTGAGCAAACCGGAAGTGATCGAGGGTGATCTGTTGCTGCTGAAAGAGGCCGGGATGGGCGTTCGTTAGCTCGCGATGAACCGGTCAGGCGACTGATCCTCCGCGGATCACCGGGACCTTGCCCACCCCGGCAGATCCGCGTGCGCCCAAGGCCGGTCTTATTCTCGCCTTACGGCCTTGACGTAAGCCAGCTGTGCCGCCGCATAACCGCGCCAAGGCCGCCAGCGCTCAGCTATTCTCTGGAGCGACTCCGTAGTCCTGACACCGGCCGCGCGCTGGAGCTCGGGCTCGGCAGCCCAGAACGCATCGGGCCAGTGGAGAGCGCGCATCACGATCGCCGTGGCGCTGCGCGCATCCACACCTGGGATTCGGGTGAGTGCTTCCAGCGTGGCCGGTACTTCGCTTCCTGGCTCCAGTCGCAGCTCTCCGTCCGCCACCGCCTGACCCAGCGACGCCAGCGCCTCCGCCCGCCGGGCCGGAACACCTAAGTGCGCGATGAACCGGGCGGCCTCGGCTACGCGATAGGGAGTGAGTCCCAGCCGGTCGAGCGACGCGATGCCGGTGTCGAACGGCTCTCCCAGCTCCTGGGTGACCCTGCCGAACAGATCGTTGCTGCCCATCAGCTCGCGGGCTGCGATCTCGAATCCATCGAAAGCTCCCGGCAGCCGAAGCCCCGGCCTCTGCGCGATGAGGTCGGCGAGCCCCTCCTGTTCGAGGTGAGCGTCGATGACCGCCGGCTCCGCATCCAGATCCAGCAGGTGGCGGAGTCGCGCCAGCAGGGGCATCAGTGCAGGCAACAACGAGCCCGAGAGGTCCACGTTGACGTGGGACGCTGCCGGCTCCGCCTCCACCAAGATCACTCCGCGACATCCCTCCAGCGCCACGGTTCTGCCGTACCGCACGCCCTCGATCGATCCGACACCTGGTGGAGTATCAGGGGCGATGCGTTGGACCAGCTCCCCCCAGGCCAGGGGAGCGCGGTATCCCAGGGTTAAGCGGATCCAGTCGCCGGGCAGGCCTGGCGCGGGAGACGCGAGCGTCGGCCGAGGCCGCCGCCGAAGCATGCTCGGACTCAACCGGTAGCGCTCCTGGAATACGCTGTTGAATCGCCGGAGGCTCTGAAACCCGCTGGCGAACGCGACCCGGGTCACCGGCAGATCGGTGTCGGTCAGCAGGCACTTGGCCATCAGCAGCCGATGGGTCTGCGCCAGCTCGACCGGTGATACGCCCAACTCTCGCTCCATGGCTCTGCGAAGGTGTCGCTCGCCCACGCCGAGCTCCTGCGCCAGCTCCGCCACGCTGCGGCCGTTGAGCGCACCAGTCGCAATGCGCATCGCCGCTGCCCGAGCGACCCGAGGCACCGCATCGCACACGCCGAGTCCGGGCGCCAGCTCCGGCCGGCATCGCAGGCACGGCCGGTACCCCTCCTGCTCGGCCGCCGCCGCGGAGGGGAAGAACCTCCTGCGCTCGGGATAGGAGACCCGCGCCGGACACACCGGTCGGCAGTAAATCCCCGTGGTGCTGATGCCCACGTAGAACACGCCGTCGAAGCGAGGATCGCGAGAGACGACGGCCCGGCTCCAGGCTTCGTGGTCGCGAGACGATCTCCCGGCAGCAATCGCTGAAGCTGTCATAGGCGCAACGGGAACAGTGCCCGCAGGCGTTCTTCCCTCAGCACGATGCCGCCCCAGAGCAGGATCCCGATATAGATCGGAAACAGAGTGGTGCTGAACACCGGACTCTCCACCCGCAGCTGGGCGGCGACGGCGCCGCCCAGATATCCGGTCAGGAGGATTGCGCCCAGCACCGACGTGCGTGGGACCACATACAGGATCAAGCAGCCCAGGAGGATCATCCCGATCAGCCGCACGGTGGACTCGGGAAAGCCCAGCCGAACCGTAAACTCCACTGCCGAAGCAATGGGAATCAGCTTGCCGACGCTGTCAACCAACAGGAACAGAGTCGCGATCCCGGTCATGACCGCGCCGGCTCGACGGCTGGTCTTCGAGTTGGGCACATTGGCGTGGACCGAATGGGCCGCCGCCCGGGGCTTCAAAATGGACTGCATGTGGTGCCTCCTGTGCAGGCGACGTCCGAGAACCCTCTACTTATACGTCGAGTTCGAGGGACCGATATCGACATACGGTCACTCAGGGCGCCGCACTGACCGGATCGCGACAAAAGGCCAGGACTGATCCGTCTCCCACAGCTTAGCGTGCAACACCCCACTCACGCTGGCCGGTTTCGGACGTGGAATCGGAGTGGCCGTAATTTCGGGTCCCCGTGTCGCAATTTCACGGCTACATTCTGATATCATGACTTCCTCGTTGGACACCGCGCGTCCGGGCTCCTCCGCCCGGCCGAAGCGGACCGGCCTCCTCCTGGCCGGCGACATCGGCGGGACCAAGACGGCGCTCGCCGTATACACCCTTGAGGAGGGCCCTCGCTCGCCGCTGGCCTCCTGTCAATTCCCCAGCGCCAGGTATCCGTCGCTCTCGCTAATGGTCCGCGAGTTCCTCAGTGGTATCAGTCTCACAGTGGATTGCGCCTCATTTGCCGTCGCTGGTCCTGTGATCCGCGGCTCGGCCCGGCTCACGAACTTGTCGTGGGATCTCGGCGAGACCGAGCTCGCCGCCGAGCTGAATCTCTCATCGGTGCATCTGGTGAACGACCTCGAGGCAATTGGCGAAGCGGTGCCCAGCCTCGAATCGTCCGATCTCGTCGCTGTCAACCCCGGTGAGGCGGTAGCCGGCGGCGCCATCGCGGTGGTGGCTCCTGGCACCGGTCTGGGCGAGGCCTTCCTTATATATGACGGCTCCCGCTACCGCGCCTTTCCCTCTGAGGGCGGCCACGCGAGCTTCGCGCCCCGGGACGAGCTGGAGGCCGGACTGCTCGTCTACCTGAAACGGAAGTTCGAACATGTCAGTGTGGAGCGCGTCTGCTCTGGGCCCGGCCTCCACAACATCTACCAGTACTTACGAGATTCGAGCTACGCACCCGAGTCGGCCAAGATGGGGCGGGCACTCGCCGCCGCCGCGGTGCACGCGCCGGCGCTAATCTGCGGGGCCGCGCTGCGCTCGGATCCGGACCCCCTGAGCCAGGCAGCCCTCGCCCGTTTCGTTTCCATCCTCGGCGCTGAGGCGGGTGACCTCGCCCTCAAGGTGCTGAGCCTGGGTGGCATATATCTGGCCGGCGGCATTCCTCCCCGGATTCTTCCTGCGCTCCGGGACGGTCTGTTCTTCAATGCGTTCACCTCGAAGGGCCGGATGATGGAGCTGCTCGCGCGGGTACCGGTCTCGGTGGTCGCGCTCCAGGCCGCACTCCTCGGCGCCGCGCTCCGGGGGTTGGAGCAGTTGAGCGGCACACCGAGAGATTCTTCGCTGCGCCCTGCATGACAACGTCAACCTGTACACTCGGCCACCGCCTCTCGCTCACTGCCTGCCACATTTCCAGTACATTCACAGTATGCAATTAGGGATGATCGGCCTGGGACGGATGGGCGGCAACATGGTGCGCCGGCTGATGCGCGCCGGACACCAATGCGTGGTCTACGATGTACACCCGCCGGCAGTGAAGGCACTGGCCGGCGAGGGCGCTACCGGCGCCGATTCGCTCCAGTCATTCGTCAAGGCATTGAAGCAGCCTCGTGCTGTGTGGCTGATGGTGCCGGCGGCTCTGGTAGATAAGACGCTGTCGGACCTCACGACCTACCTGGCGCCGGAGGATACCGTCATCGACGGCGGCAACTCGTACTATCACGACGACATCCGGCGGGCCGCGGAACTGCGGGAGAGGGGCATCCATTACGTAGATGTGGGCACCAGCGGGGGGGTATTCGGCCTGGAGCGGGGTTACTGCCTGATGGTGGGCGGTGAACAGTCAGCGGTCGACCGGCTCGACCCGGTGTTTAAAACCCTCGCTCCCGGGGTAAAGGCAGCTTCCCGGACTCCCGGGCGGACCTCACCGGAGGGGACCGCGGAGCAGGGTTATCTCCACTGCGGCCCACCGGGGGCGGGACACTTCGTGAAGATGGTGCACAACGGCATCGAGTACGGGCTGATGGCGGCGTATGCCGAAGGGCTCAACATCCTGCACCACGCCGACGTGGGGATGAAAGACCGGGAGACCGACGCCGAGACCACGCCGCTCCGCCATCCGGAGCACTACCGATATGAATTCGATCTCGCCGCGATCACCGAGCTCTGGCGCCGAGGAAGCGTGATCAGCTCCTGGCTGCTGGACCTCACCGCCCGCGCGCTGCACGAGAGCCCCGACCTGGGGAACTTTGCCGGCCGAGTGTCCGACTCGGGTGAGGGACGCTGGACCATCGCCGCCGCCATCGATGAGTCGGTTCCCTCCCCGGTATTGAGCGCCGCCCTGTTTCAGCGCTTCAGCTCCCGAGGTGAGGGTGACTTCGCCAACAAGATCCTCTCCGCTCTCCGCTACCAGTTCGGCGGCCATCAGGAGAAGGATTCCGGCTAGGAAACTCACGATGGCGCAACTCCCCGTTCCCTCCGACGCACTCGTCGTCTTCGGTGTCACCGGCGACCTTGCCTTCAGGCAGATCTTCCCCGCGCTGCAGGCAATGGTGCGCCACAAACACCTGAGCGTACCGGTCCTCGGTGTCGCTCGCTCCGATTACAACCTGGAACAGCTTCGAGCGAGGGCGCGAGAGAGTGTGGAGGCACGCGGCAACTTCGACCCGGGCGCGTTTCAGAAACTCTGCGGACTCCTCCGATTTGTCGGTGGTGACTACCAGGACTCCGGCACCTACGAACGGCTCCGCGGCGCGTTGGCCGGCTGCCGGCGTCCGCTGTTCTATCTGGCCATTCCGCCCAGTCTGTTTCCCACCGTGGTGTCAGGTCTGGCCCGGGTTGGCATCGTCGCCGACGCGCGGGTCGTGGTGGAGAAGCCGTTCGGCCGCGACCTCGCCTCGGCCGAGGAGCTCAACGCGACGCTGCACCAGTACCTCCCCGAATCTTCAATCTTCCGGATCGATCACTACCTAGGAAAGGAGCCGGTGCAGAACCTGCTCTATTACCGGTTCGCCAACAGTTTTCTGGAGCCGATCTGGAACCGCAATTACGTCGAGCGGGTCCAGATCACTATGGCGGAGAAGTTTGGCGTGGAAGGACGCGGCAAGTTCTACGAGGAGGCCGGAGCGATCCGCGATGTGGTGCAGAATCACCTGCTCCAGGTTGCCAGCCTGCTCGCGATGGAGGCACCCTCGACCAGAGGCACCGAAGCGGTCCGGGACGAAAAAGCGCAGGCGTTCCGGTCGATGCGTCCTCTGGAGCCGGGGGACGTGGTGCGGGGTCAGTTTCGCGGCTACCGTCAGGAGGAGGGCGTCGCGCCTGACTCCGAGGTGGAGACCTTCGCCGCGGTGCGGCTCCAGATCGAATCCTGGCGCTGGGCCGGAGTTCCCTTCTACATCCGTGCGGGCAAGTGTCTGCCGGTGACCGCGACTGAGGTACTGGTCGAGCTCAAGCGTCCGCCGATAGTGCTGTTTCCGGACTGCGCCGCGGCGCCGCCCAATCACTTCCGCTTCCGGCTCAGTCCCCACGTGGTGCTCTCTCTGGGAGCCCGGGCCAAGCTTCCGGGCGAGATGCGGGGTGAGGACGTCGAGTTGATCGCCTGCCACGACCAGACCGACGAGATGGCGCCCTACGAGCGGCTCTTGAGCGACGCGATGCGCGGCGATCAGATGCTGTTCGCCCGGGAGGACGCGGTGGACGAGGCCTGGCGGGTGGTGGACCCGGTGTTGGGCAGCGCGACGCCGCTCTTCGAGTACGACAGCGGGACCTGGGGACCGGCCGAGGCGGATCGCCTGTTTCCGAACGGAGGCGGTTGGTTCAACCCGCAGCAAGACTGGGCATGTGATTGATGATCTGTGGTTGATCGGCGCTGGGGACTACTCCTTCGGACGCTGCAGCACTCGACGGTCGGAGCCCGGTGAGCTTCCTGCGCATTCGAGGCTCCGTGACCTTAACCCCGGTCTCCGACGTCGAGCCCTGCAGCCCCTGGAGGAGCCCACGCCAGTCGCCAACCACCCAGTGCGTAGGCTGACCTGATGGACTCACTCCGGAATGAGATCGTCTTTCTATTTGATGTCGACAACACCTTGCTCGACAACGACGCGATCATCTCCGACCTGAGGCGCTACCTGATACGCGAGGCGGGGGAGAACACGGAGGAGCAGTACTTCGCCATCTTCGAGCTCCTGCGCGAGGAGCTGGGCTATGCCGATTACCTCGGTGCGCTCCAGCGCTACCGGGTGATGTATCCCCGCGATCCCTGCCTGCTCGCCCTCTCTTCCTTTCTGGTGAACTACCCCTTTGCCGACCGGCTCTTTCCCGGCGCGCTCGAGGTGCTGGAGCGACTGGCCGAGTTCGGCCCCACCGTCATCCTTACCGATGGCGACGTGGTGTTCCAGCCACTCAAAATCGATCGCTCCGGCCTGGGTGCCGCGGTGGAGGGCCGGATTCTGGTCTACATTCACAAGGAGCTGGAGCTGGACGACGTGACCCGGCGCTTCCCGGCGGAGCACTACGTGCTGGTGGACGACAAGCTCCGGATCCTGGCTGCGGTGAAAGCAGCCTGGGGACCCTCGCTCACTACCGTCTTCGTGCGCCAGGGACACTATGCCCACGATCCCGAGATCCTCGCCGCCTATCCGCCGGCGGATGTGAGCATCGATCGGATCGGGGACGTGGCGGAACGATGGAACGTGAGGAACGTGAGGGACGTGAGGAAGGACCTTCCTACGACAACCTCAAATACGAGCGACTGGTGATGGGCTCCGTAGGGCGCGTCAGGGCGAGGGGAGGAGACCGGATTTTCTTGTTGCCACTTCACGATTGCCCCGATCGGAGGGCTCCGACCGTCGAGCACTGCAGCGCCCGGAGGAGCCCACGGCAGTCGCGCAATTCCGAAGCTCGTTGATCAAATGGACGTCAGCAAGGTGGGGAAACATGAGGGACGTGGGAACGACGGAACGTGACGAATGTACTGACTAACGAAAGTGGGCGATCATGAGCATTCCGACTAAGCGACTTCACGACCTGGGCCAGAGCCTCTGGCTGGACAACATGACCCGGGAGATGCTGCAGGACGGCACCCTCAGGAATTACATCAAAGAGCTTTCGGTCACCGGGCTCACCAGCAATCCCTCCATCTTCGATCTGGCCATCAAAAGCGGCGCCTACGACGACGCGATCCATGCCCGAACTCCGGACGGTCTGTCCGGCGAAGATCTCTTTTTCCGGCTCGCCGGCGAGGATCTGAGCCAGGCCGCCGATCTCTTCCGGCCGATTTACCGGGAGACCAACCACCTCGACGGCTGGGTCTCGCTCGAGGTGTCGCCCGTGCTGGCCCACGACACGAAGCGCACCATCCAGCAGGTGAAGTCGCTGCACCGGCAGATCGACCGGCCCAATCTCTTTATCAAGATTCCGGGCACGCCGGAGGGGCTCCCCGCTATCGAGGAGGCCATCTTTGCCGGCATTCCGATCAACGTCACTCTGCTCTTTTCCGCCGAGCAGTACGTTGCAGCCGCGCGAGCGTATCAACGCGGGGTGGAGCGCCGGATCGAGAAGGGCCTGAACCCCGACGTTGTTTCCGTTGCCTCGGTGTTCATCAGCCGGTGGGACAAGGCGGTGCAGGAGCGGATTCCGGCCGAGCTCAGGAACCGCCTCGGCATCGCGATCGCGGGCCGGACCTATCGGGCCTATCGTGAGCTGCTCGGCTCGCACCATTCCGAGTGCCTGGCCAGCGCCGGTGCCCGGCACCAGCGGCTGCTCTGGGCCAGCACCGGGACCAAGGACCCAAGCGCCTCGGACGTGCTCTACATCGAGGCCCTCGCTGCGCCCGACACCATCAACACCATGCCGGATGCCACCCTGCTCGCCTTTGCCGATCACGGCCGGATTCGTGGAGTCATGCCGGAGGATGGTGGCGACGCCGAGTCGGTGCTCGCCGGGTTCGAACGTGCGGGAATTGATGTCGACGCGCTCGCGGAACAGCTGCAGCGGGAAGGCGCTGAGGCGTTCGTCAAGTCATGGAACGCGCTGCTGGAGCGGATCGCGGCCAAGTCGGAGGCACTGGCAGCGTCATGACCTCGACTCGAACCGCGCCGGAAAGCGGCGCAGGCACCATGGATTGGGAGGAGCTGGATCGGCTCTGCATCAACACCATACGCACGCTTTCGATGGATGCGGTCCAGGCGGCAAAGTCCGGTCATCCGGGAACGCCGATGGCGCTGGCGCCGGCCGCGTACACCCTGTGGCAGCGTTTTCTTCGCTACGATCCCGACGATCCTCGCTGGCCCAACCGCGACCGGTTCGTCCTCTCCAACGGCCACGCCTCGATGTTGCTATACAGTCTGCTCCATCTGGCGGGAGTGAAGGCGATGAATGAGTCGTACGAGGAGGTGGGGCAGGGACGTTTGGCGGTGACCCTCGACGATATCAGGAGCTTCCGCCAGGCGGGCAGCCGCTGTCCCGGTCATCCCGAGTATGGCTGGACCTCCGGCGTGGAGGCCACCACCGGCCCGCTGGGACAGGGAGTCGGGATGAGCGTGGGCATGGCCGCGGCCGGCCGTTGGCTCGGCGCCACCTACAACCGTCCCGGGTTCGATCTCTTCGACTACAACGTGTGGGTCTTCTGCGGCGACGGCGACATGATGGAAGGGGTCGGCTCCGAGGCCGCATCGCTCGCCGGCCATCTCCGGCTTTCGAATCTCTGTTGGATCTACGACAACAACCGGATCACTATCGAGGGATCGACCGATATCACCTTCACCGAGGACGTCGCTGGCCGCTTCATGGCCTACGACTGGAATGTGCTCCGGGTGGGCGACGTCAACGACCTCGACCTGCTGGCCCACGCGTTCGACACTTTCCTCGCCACCCGCGATCGGCCCACGCTGATCATCGTGGACAGCCATATTGGCTACGGGGCGCCCCACCGGCAGGATACCAAGGAAGCCCATGGGGAGCCGCTGGGCACCGACGAGGTTCGCCTGACCAAGGAGTTCTACGGCTGGGATCCGGATGCCCAGTTTCTGGTTCCCGACGGAGTGCGCGAGCACTTTCAGTCCCACCTCGGCCGCCGGGGCAGGGAGGCGCACACGGTATGGAACCAGCTGGTCGCAGCGTACCAGAAGCAGTTTCCCGATGCCGGTCTGCACGTCGACTGCATGCCGCGACACACCCTGCCGCCGGATTGGGATGAGGATCTCCCGGTCTTTGCTCCCGATCCCAAGGGCGTCGCTGGCCGGGACGCCTCCGCCAAGGCGCAGAACGCGATTGCGCGCCGAGTCCCCTGGCTGCTGGGTGGATCGGCCGACCTGTGGCCCTCGACCAAGACGCTCCTCACCTTCGACGGCGCCGGCGAGTTCCAGCCGCCGGGTCACGGCGGAGATTACCACGGACGCAACTTTCATTTCGGCGTCCGGGAACACGCAATGTGCGCCTTCGTCAACGGCATGGCGCTGTCGGGGCTCCGGCCCTACGGCTCCAGCTTCCTGGTGTTCAGCGACTACTGCCGCGGCTCGCTTCGGCTCAGCGCTCTAATGGAAGTGCCGTCGATCTTCATCTGGACCCATGACTCGATCAACCTGGGCGAAGACGGGCCAACCCATCAGCCGATCGAGCACCTGGCCTCGCTCCGCGCGATGCCGGGGATGATCGTGCTCCGGCCGGCCGATGCGAATGAAGTAGTCGAGAGCTGGAGGGTCATCATGGGAATCAAGGACCGGCCGGTCTCTCTGGTGCTCTCCCGGCAGGCGCTGCCGGTGTTCGATCGCACCCGATACGCGGCGGCGAGTGGAGTGGCGCGGGGCGGGTACGTTCTGGCGGACGCGCCGTCGGGACGGCCCGACGTGCTTTTGCTCGCGACCGGCAGCGAGGTGGCACTCTGCCTCACTGCCTACGAGCGGCTCCAATCCGAGGGGATCTTTGCCCGGGTAGTGAGCCTACCCTCGTGGGAGATCTTCGATGAGCAACCGGACGAGTACCGCGACAGCGTGTTGCCGCCGGAGGTCACAGCCCGGGTCTCGATCGAAGCAGCGTCCACCTTCGGGTGGGCCAAGTTCACCGGACCGAGTGGGGCCATTCTGGGGATGCGCTCTTTCGGACTCTCCGCACCGATAAAAGTTGTGGCGGAGCACTTCGGCTTCGAGCCCGACCACGTCGTGAAAGCTGCGCGAGAGCAGGTCACGGCTGCACGGTGGGGCAGCGAGGCAGCGGGGCAGCGGGGAAGAGTGAGTCGGCGGCCGTGAGCCAGCGGGACAGCTACAAGAAGGAAGCGGCGGAGCGGGCGGTGGAGCTGGTCCAGTCCGGCATGGTGGTGGGACTCGGCACCGGCGAGACCGCGACCTACGCCATCCGGCGGATCGGCGCGCTGCTCCGCGCGGGCACGCTCGAGGACGTCGAGGGCGTGGCGACTTCCCTAGCCACCGCAGCGGAGGCGGTGCGATGGGGGATTCCGCTGCTGGAAGAGTCGCGCGCGACACCGACCGACATCACCATAGACGGTGCCGACGAGATCGATCCGGCCCTGAACCTCATCAAAGGCCGAGGCGGAGCCCTCCTGCGAGAGAAGATCGTGGCTCAGACCAGCCGCCGGGTCGTGATCGTGGCCGACCACAGCAAACTCTCGCCCGTGTTGGGCACCCGCAGTGCGCTGCCGGTCGAGGTAGTGCCCTTCGGATCCCGCTACCAGGCCGAGTATCTCAAGCTCCTCGTACCAGGGGCACAGAGCTCCTTTCGGATGGCAGGGAGCTCTCCCGCCCGCACCGATCAGGGGAACTTCATTCTCGACCTCGTCACCGGACCGATCGAGGACCCCGAGGAGCTGGCCATGCGGTTGGAGGCCCGGGCCGGCGTGGTCGCCCATGGGCTCTTTCTTGGCATCGCCACCGATGTCATCGTCGCCGGGCAATCGGGAATTGAGCACCGCACCCGCCCGTGATCGAGATCTTTCCCACCCCCGACCTGCTGGCCGACGCGGTCGCCCGGCACATCGTCGCCTGCGCCGCCGACGCAATCTCGTCCCGAGGACGCTTCACCCTCGCGCTCGCCGGCGGATCCACCCCTCGAGCCGCCTACCTGCTCCTGGCTTCTGACGACTGGCGACTGGCGACTCGCGACTTCCGACTCCCGACTCCCGACTGGCAACTGGTCCACATCCTTTGGGGCGACGAACGCTGCGTCCCGCCGGACGATCCCCAGAGCAACTACCGCATGGCGAAGGAGGCGCTGCTGGACCACGTGCCGATTCCGCCGGAACAGGTTCACCGGATCCGGGGCGAGGAAGAGCCGCAGAAGGCTGCCGCCGAATACGAGAGCATACTCCGCTCGGTGACACCATACCTGGATCTTGTGTTGTTGGGCCTGGGCGAGGACGGCCACACCGCCTCCCTCTTTCCCGGCCAGCCATCGGTCGACGAGACCGAGCGCTGGGTGCTGGCGGTTCCCGCTCCTGACGGCAAGCTCTGGCGCGTCACCCTCACGCCGCCGATCCTCAACGCCGCCCGCAACGTCACCTTCATTGTGTCTGGCGCGAGTAAGGCTGAACGGCTCCAGCAGGTGCTCCAAGGACCCTTCACTCCCGACCTCCTACCGGCCCAGGCCATCCGCCCCACTCAAGGGCGGCTCACCTGGATGGTGGACCAGGCGGCCGGCGGAGAAGCTTGTCATTCTGAGGTAGATCCTTCGATTCACTCAGGATGACAACTGTCTTTCCTCCGCTTCACCCTTCGCTGCGCTCAGGGCAGGCCCTACCGCCCTCTCAAAGCCTTCGCAATTATCGCCTGCGCCTCCTCCTGGATCCGCTTCAAGTGGTCCCCCCCGACATAGCTCTCGGCGTAGAGCTTGTAGACCTCCTCGGTTCCGGATGGGCGGGCCGCGAACCATCCCTTCTCCGTGACCACCTTGAGGCCGCCGATCGGGGCCCCGTTGCCCGGCGCACTGGTCAAGCGACTGATGATCCGGTCGCCCGCTATAGTCGGGGCGGTGATCTGATCCGGCGATAGCCCGAGCAGCGCAGCCTTCTGCTCCGCCGTGGCCGGCGCGTCGATCCGCTCATAGGCGAAGTCGCCAAACTCCTCCGTTAGATCGCGATAGAGGTCGCCGGGATCACGGCCGGTCGCTGCCGTCATTTCCGCGGCGAGAAGGCCGAGCACGATGCCGTCCTTGTCTGTGGTCCAGACGGTGCCATCCCGCCGAAGCAGCGATGCGCCCGCGCTCTCCTCTCCGCCGAATCCGAGCGATCCGTCGATCAAGCCGTCGACAAACCACTTGAATCCCACCGGCACTTCCACCAGCCGCCGCCTCAACTTCGCGGCGACTCGGTCGATCATGCTGGTGCTCACCACCGTCTTGCCGACTCCCGCCTCGGCCGGCCACTCAGGGCGGTGGGTGAAGAGGTATCCCACGGCCGCCGCCAGATAATGATTGGGGTTCAACAGGCCGGCATTCCGGGTGACGATTCCGTGGCGGTCGTGATCGGGGTCGCAGGCCCAGGCGACATCGAAGCGATCCTTGAGGCCCACCAGGCGTTGCATGGCATAGGGCGAGGAGCAATCCATCCGGATCTTGCCGTCCCAATCCAGAGTCATGAAGCGGAAGGTCGGGTCCACCTCGTCGCTCACGATGGTGATTGGGACCCGGTAGCGCTCCACGATCATTCCCCAGTACTGGACTCCCGCGCCTCCCATGGGATCCACGGCAAGCCTGAGGGACGCCGATCTCAGGGCATCGAAGTCGACCACGTTGGCCAGGTCGACGACATAGGTGCTGATGAAGTCGTGACCCCGGGTGGTGCCGGCCCGGCGCGCCCGGTCAAACGGGATGCGCTTCACCCCGTGCAGCTGGTCCGCCAGCAACTGGTTGGCGCGGTCCTGCATCCAGCCGGTAACCTGGGTGTCGGCCGGCCCCCCGTGCGGGGGGTTGTACTTGAAGCCGCCGTCGCGCGGCGGATTGTGGGATGGCGTGATCACGATCCCGTCGGCCAGATCGGACTTGCGAGCGCGATTGTAGGTGAGGATCGCATGGGAGACGACCGGTGTCGGGGTGTAACCCTGCCGGTCATCCACCATCACGTTCACCTCGTTGGCCGCGAGCACCTCGAGAGCGCTGGCCCAGGCGGAGTCGGACAGTGCGTGGGTGTCGGCGCCGAGGAAGAGCGGCCCGGTGATGGCCGCTTGCCGCCGGTAGTCGCAGATCGCTTGGGTGACAGCGAGGATGTGGAATTCATTGAAGGAGAGGTCGAGCGCCGAGCCCCGGTGGCCGGACGTGCCGAACTTCACCCGCTGCTCGGCCAGCGAGACATCCGGCTGCCGGGTGTAGTATGCCGTGATCAGCCGCGGCAGGTTCACCAGCATGGATGGCGTAGGCAGTTGCCCCGCCCGCGGATCAACCTTCATGTCAGATCCCCGCTAGGCCCGGGTTCAGTGGTCGGTTGGGCAAAGCTCATGGGTCAAGGATACAATACGGCGGTGAACGCGATCCAGGACTACGCCGCCATCGGAGATGGCCGATCCGCCGCCCTGGTCGGACGCGACGGCTCCATCGACTGGCTCTGCTGGCCCCGGTTCGATAGCCCCTCCATCTTCGGCGCGCTACTCGACCCGTCGGCCGGCTGCTGGCGGATGGCGC